>NZ_JAPWHT010000199.1:0-17643 GCF_027270795.1 Streptomyces sp. ActVer | reverse complement strand
ATCTCCGGGGCGCCCGCCAGCCGGCCTCGGTCAGGCGCTCGTACAGCGTCTCCACGAGGAGCGGGTGCGGGCCGAGCGGCCCGGCGACGCGGGTGTTCGCCCGGGCGGCGGCCGCGGCCTCGGGGATGTCCTGCTTGACGTGGTAGCCGCGGCTGAGCAGCAGCGGTACGAGGACGGCGTCGCCGGTGCCGAGGCCCGCGAGCGTGTCGGGCAGCAGGGGCTCGTTCAGCTCGATGTGCCCCAGGTGCACGGGCAGACCGGGGCGCAGGTCGCGGATCCGGGCCAGGAGGGTCCGGACGGTGCTCAGGGCGCGCGGGTCGCGGCTGCCGTGGCCCACGAGGACGAGCGCGGGCGGGGCGGGGCGCCGGGTGCCGTTGAGGGACACGAGGCCGAGCTGACTGCCGAGCTGGCTGGTGATCCGGTTCATGAGTTGCGCCGTACTGTCGAGGTGGGCGCCACGCAGCGGCTGGCCGCCGGGGCGGGGCTTGGACTCGTCGCGAGGAGTATTCGACGCCGTCATGCACCGATGGTGCGGGTCGGAGGTTGCCGCCCCGTTGCGCCGGAATGACGGGTGTTTTCCGGCGGTTCACGGTGGGGTGTACGGGGTCTGTGAGGCGCGGTGACCTGCGGTTACGGTTCCCCGGGTGAAGCTGGTCACTGTGCGCCCGGCGAACCGGATCACCGTGTTGGGCGTCCTCAGGGGCGAGGCCACCTGGGGAGGGACCGTCCGATGCGTCGTCCGAAGCTGCCGAAGCTGCCGCGGCCACGCCTGCCGAGACCGCGCCTGCCGCGGACCCGGACGGGGCAGCGCCGGGCCGTGCAGGCCGTGATGGCCGGGTGCGTCCTCGCGCTGCTTCCGTCGACGTGGATGTACGTGGTCACGGGCGACCGGCTGCGGACGATGGCGGACGTGCCGCGCACCGAGGTGGCGGTCGTCTTCGGGGCGGGGCTGTGGCGCGGCGAGCCGTCGCCGTACCTCGCGCACCGGCTGGACGCGGCGGCCGAGCTGTACCGGGACGGACGCGTGGAGGTGGTTCTGGTCACCG
The DNA here is from genome assembly GCF_027270795.1 of Streptomyces sp. ActVer. Classification (NCBI taxonomy): domain Bacteria; kingdom Bacillati; phylum Actinomycetota; class Actinomycetes; order Kitasatosporales; family Streptomycetaceae; genus Streptomyces; species Streptomyces sp. ActVer. The sequence goes on along the minus strand of NZ_JAPWHT010000199.1, from coordinate 16,597 downwards.
GCGACAACAGCCGCGAGGACTACGACGAGCCGGACGCCATGCGTACGTACCTCACGGAGCGTGGTGTGCCCGACGCGCGGATCGTCAGCGACTACGCGGGCTTCGACACCTGGGACTCCTGCGTACGGGCCAAGAAGATCTTCGGCGTCGACAGGGCCGTACTGATCAGCCAGGGCTTTCACATCCGACGGGCGGTCGCGCTCTGCCAGGAGGCGGGCGTCACGTCGTACGGAGTCGGGGTGGACGCCGTGCACGACGTGACCTGGTACTACGGGGGCGCCCGGGAGGTCTTCGCGGCGGGGAAGGCGCTCCTGGACGCGGTCTTCGAGCCGGATCCCCGCTTCCTCGGACCCCAAGAGCCGGGCGTGGAAAGGGCGTTGGCGGCGGCTGGCCGGTAGATGACTGGTCTGCGTACCGCCTTCGTCGCCGCCATGACGGCCGCGTTGTTCTCGGCTCCGGCCGCCATGACGACCGCCGTGGCGGACGACGACGAGGCGGCGAAGGAGCCGGGGTGCGCCAAGCTCGGTGCCTACGGCGCGACGGTTGGGCCGACATCCACAACGTGTGCAACTACACGATCTCCGCCAGTGCCGAAGTCGACGGCTTCGACCCGAGCTGTATCCAGATCGGCCCCGGCGGAGTCGGACGCATCGGTCTGGACCTGGGCGACGTCCCGTACTACGCGTACGTGTGCTGAGCCGGCCACTGAACCAGCGGCTGAGTGGGCGCTGCTCCTGAGCGGGGCCGGCGGGACTTCCTCACGTCCCGCCGGCCCCGGCGGGGAGGTCCCCGTGCCTGCCGCGTAACGGGGAGCGTCCCGCCGCGTAACACGGCCGACGCAGGCTGACCGGTATGCAGACCACCGCCACGCCCACCCACTGCCCGTACTGCGCGTTGCAGTGCGGGATGAATCTGACGCCCACGCCGGACGGCGGCGGCAGTCCGGTCGAGGTGACGGAGCGCCCGGACTTTCCGGTGAACCGGGGCGCCCTGTGCGGCAAGGGCCGTACGGCGCCCGCGCTGCTCTCCCCCGGGGTGCGGCTGACCTCGCCCCTGATCCGGAGGGCGGGAGTGCTGGAGCCGGCCGGCTGGGACGAGGCGCTCGGCCGGATCGCCGAGGAGCTGTCCCGCACGCGTACGGAGCATGGCCCGGACGCGTGCGGGGTGTTCGGCGGGGGCGGGCTGACCAACGAGAAGGCGTACACGCTCGGGAAGTTCGCCCGGGTCGTGCTCGGCACCTCGCAGATCGACTACAACGGCCGTTTCTGCATGTCGTCGGCGGCGGCCGGCGGTATCAAGGCCTTCGGCCTGGACCGGGGACTGCCCTTCCCCCTGGAGGACATCCCGAAGTCGGGGTGCGTCGTCCTGGTCGGTTCCAACCTCGCCGAGACCATGCCGCCGGCGCTCCGCTATCTCACCGAACTCAAGGAGAACGGCGGCACGTTGGTCGTCATCGACCCGCGCCGCACCCGGACCGCCGAGCAGGCCGACCTGCACCTCGCGCCCCGCCCGGGCACGGATCTCGCCCTGGCCCTCGGGCTGTTGCACCTGGTGGTGGCGGAGGGGCGTACGGACGAGGCGTACATCCAGGAGCGGACCAGCGGCTGGGAGGAGGCGCGGGCCGCCGCGATGGCGCACTGGCCGGAGTACGTGGAGCGGATCACGGGCGTCTCCGTACCCGAACTCCGGGAGACGGTACGGATGTTCTGCGAGCCGGAGTCCGCGATGGTGCTCACCGCACGCGGGCCCGAGCAGCAATCCAAGGGCACGGACACCGTCGGCGCGTGGATCAACCTCTGTCTGGCGACCGGGCGTCCGGGGCGGCCCTTCTCCGGATACGGCTGCCTCACCGGGCAGGGCAACGGCCAGGGCGGGCGTGAACACGGCCAGAAGGCCGACCAGTTGCCCGGCTACCGCAAGCTCGACGATCCCGCGGCCCGCCGTCATGTGGCCGCGGTCTGGGGTGTCGACCCCGACTCGCTGCCGGGGCCCGGCCGCAGCGCGTACGAACTGCTCGACGCCATGGGTACGGACATCCGCGCGCTGCTGCTGATGGCGTCGAACCCGGTGGTGTCCGCGCCCCGGGCCGCCCACATCGAGGAGCGGCTGAAGTCCCTCGACTTCCTCGCGGTCGCCGACGTGGTGCTGTCCGAGACGGCCGAGCTCGCGGACGTCGTCCTGCCCGTCACCCAGTGGGCCGAGGAGGGCGGCACGACGACCAACCTGGAGGGGCGGGTCCTGCTGCGCAAGCAGGCGATCACTCCTCCGGAGGGCGTCCACAGCGATCTGCACGTGATGCACGAACTGGCCGACCGGCTGGGCGTGGAGAAGGGCTTCCCCACGGACCCGGAGGAGGTCTTCGAGGAACTGCGCAGGGCCAGCGCGGGCGGGCCCGCCGACTACTCGGGCATCACGTATCGCCGTCTGGCGGAGGAGAACGGGGTGTTCTGGCCGTGTCCGGCGAGTGGCTCCGCCGGTGAGGAGGCGGGTGGGGCTGAGGGGCCCCGTGCCCATCCCGGCACGCCGCGTCTTTTTCTCGACCGGTTCGCCACCCCTGACGGGCGTGCGCGGTTCGTCGCCGTGAACCATCGGCCGGCGGCCGAGGAGCCGGACGAGGAGTATCCGGTGTTGCTGACCACCGGGCGGGTCGTTTCGCAGTACCAGTCCGGTGCGCAGACCCGGCGGGTCGACGAGCTGAACACCGCCGCGCCGAGTTCGTTCGTGGAGTTGCATCCTCGGCTGGCCGAGCGCGTTGGGGCGGTGGAGGGGGAGCCGCTGGCGGTGGTGTCGCGGCGCGGGCGTGCCGTCGCGCCCGCGCGGATCACCACCTCCATCCGGCCCGACACCGTGTTCATGCCGTTCCACTGGCCGGGCGAGGGGCGGGCCAACACGTTGACCAATCCGGCGCTCGACCCGACCTCGCGCATGCCGGAGTTCAAGGCCTGTGCGGTGCGGGTGGAGCGGGTGGGCTGAGCTTGTAGTCGGCTGCGGGTTCGTTGTGGCTTGTCGCGCCCACGCGGCGGAGCCGCATATGGACACAGCCCCGCCGCGCCCTTGAAGGGGCGTCGCGTGATGCCCCGCCTCAGCGCGTCCGCCAGTCGCCCCCGTCGATGCGCCTGCCCCTCGCCCGCAGCGCCGCCGCGACCGACGGGGCTGCCACGTACACCCAGGCCCGTACGTCCGTGCCGTCCTCGCGGGTCACCTCTCTGGCCACGCGCTCGTAGAGGTTGGCGGGGTCGCCCGGCGCGTACTCCTCCAACCGGTCGAGGGCGCCGAGGAGTTGGCCGTACTGGTCGGGGTCGGCCGTGACGAGTTCTCCGCACACCACGCCGCCGGGTTCCTCGACGGCGTACGGGTAGCCCGGCCCGTCGTAGAGCACCGCGCCGGTGAGCCGTCCCGGCACCTCCGAGCGCGTGCGGCCGCGCAGGAAGAGGTCGTGGTTGGGCTCGCCGGGTCGCAGGGTCCCGTAGACGAAGAAGGGCAGTCGGCCGCTCACCCGGTGGTCTCCTCTCCCCGGTGTCTCCGGGCTTGCTCTCCCCGGCGTCTCCGGGCTTGCTCTCCCCGGCGTCTCCGGGCTTGCTCTCCCCAGCGTCTCCGGGCTTGCTCCCACCGGCCTCTCCCGGCGTGCCCGGACCTCTGACCTTTGCAGAAACGATTCTCACCCCTCACACATCCCCCGGCAGTCCGCTATGGACATGCCAGGTCCGGGCCGCCTAGAACTGTGCGGACACCCCCACGAGCCACTCCCCACTCCCCCCACCACCACGCGTTTCGCGTGCCTTCCCGAGGAGTTCGATGAGTCGGACACGGCACATCCGAGGCTCGCGCCTCGCCACCGTCGGTATGTCGGCGGCGGCCACCACTCTGCTGGCGGGGGCGCTGGCCCCGAGCGCGGTGACGGCCGACGGACCGACCCGGGACACCGTCCTCGGCAACGCGGCGGCGGTGCTCGCCGACCAGGCCGCCCGGCTGGGCCTCACCTCCGCGCAGGGCACCAGGGCCCGTGACGTGGTCGTCGACGCGGACGGCACCCAGCATGTGCGCTACGACCGGACGTACCGCCAACTCCCCGTGCTGGGCGGCGACTTCGTGATCCATATGACAGCGGGCGGGAACTACCGCGGTACCGACCGGGCCACCACGCGTCCGCTCTCCCTCGCGAGCATCACGCCGTCGGTGTCCGCCCCGAAGGCCGCCGACCTGGCCGCCGCGGCACTGCGTCTCGCGAACGTCGGCGAGACGCTCCGCAAGATAACCGCCAAGCCCCAGTTGGTCGTTGACGCCCTGCACGGCACTCCGAAGCTTGCCTGGCGCACCGAGGCCGGGGGCAAGGACTCGCTCGGCAACCCCGTCGCCCGCGTGGTCCTCACCGACGCGGTGACCGGCAAGCAGATCGACGCCTGGGACAGCATCGAGACGGCCACCGGCGACGGCCGTTCCCTCTACAGCGGCAAGGTCCCGCTGCAGACGACGCGGTCCGGTTCCACGTACCAACTCTCCGACCCCACACGGGGAAACACGTACACGGGCGACACCAAGAACAAGACCGACTCCTGCATCCTCATCATCTGCTACCAGCGCGCCCCCGCACCCGTCCTCACCGACGCCGACAACCACTGGGGAACCGGGGCGACTTCGAGCCGCGCCTCGGCGGCGGTGGACGCGCAGTACGGCACCGACACCACCTGGGACTACTACAAGAACGTCCACAGGCGCACCGGCATCGCGGGCGACGGCAAGGGCTCGTTCAACCGGGTGCACTACGGCAGCGCGTACAACAACGCGTTCTGGGACGACAGTTGCTTCTGCATGACGTACGGGGACGGTGACGGGAAGACCTTCGGACCGCTGGTGTCACTGGACGTGGCCGGGCACGAGATGTCGCACGGAGTGACGTCCAAGACGGCGGCGCTGACGTACTCGGGCGAGCCCGGCGGTCTGAACGAGGCGACGTCGGACATCTTCGGCACGCTGGTGGAGTTCTACGCCAAGAACCCCGCCGACCCCGGGGACTGGCGGATCGGCGAGAAGATCGTGAAGTCCGGCTTCGGCCGCTCCGCCCTGCGCTACATGGACCAGCCCTCCAAGGACGGCAACTCCGCGGACTGCTGGACCTCGACGGTCGGTGACCTGGACGTCCACTACTCCTCCGGCGTCGCCAACCACTTCGCGTACCTGCTCGCGGAGGGCAGCGGCCCGAAGACCATCGGCGGCGTCGCCCACAACGGCACGACCTGCAACGGCGCGAAGGTGACCGGCATCGGCAAGGCCAAGCTCGGCGCGATCTGGTACCGGGCGCTGACGGTCTACATGACGTCGTCGACGAAGTACGCGGGCGCGCGAGCCGCCACGCTGAGCGCGGCGAAGGATCTGTACGGGGCGAGCAGCGCGGAGTACCGGGCGGTGGGTGCGGCCTGGTCGGCGGTGTCGGTGAACTGACGCCGGGCTCGTGGAACGGGTGGCGGGGCAGCGCGGTAAGAGGTGGGAGCCCACTGGGGGGGCTCGGCCGGGAAACCGCGTTGCTCCGGCCCCGCCCCGCCACCAGGGTCGGTCGGGTGACTGCCGGGTCGGCCCTGGAGCTGGAGGTCAGTGCCCCCTTCGGGCCCTTCCTGCCCGTCGACCTCGGCAACGGCTTGACCCTCGACTACTACGAGTTCAGGGACGGGCCGATCCAGTCCCAGCACTACGCGTTCCTCGTGCCGGACACCCGCTTCGACGCCATGATCGCCCGCCTGGAGGTCCTCGGGGTCACGTACTACGCGGATCCCAACCACACCGAACCAGTCAGGACCAACGACCTGTTCGGCGGCCGCGGCGCCTACTTCGCCGACCCGGACGGCCACAACATGGAGATCCTGACCCGGCCCTACGCCCGTCCCTGACGGTCAGACCACGCGGAAGAGGTCGGCGGCGGCGTGGACGTCGGCGAGGAGGTCCGTGGCGCCGTACGGGCGGGCGGAGGGGCGGCCGTGGGCGTCTTCGTGGGTGCGGCCCTGTTGGGCCGACGAGACCGGCCCCTCCGCCCTTTCCCCAAGCAAGATAGAGCCGTCCGTGCTCCGAGATCATCCCGTGGGGAATTCCGGTGTCCCCGGCCATGCCCCTGTGGAACTCTGAGCCAATGCCCGATTCCCGGTACCGCGGTGACACATCCAGCAGGTCGCACGGTGCGCGCCTGACCACGTACACCGCCGCCTCCGCCGCGTTGGCCAAATACGGCGACGACGAACTGAACGCCCTCGTGCGCGGGGCGGCGCCGCTCGGTTCCGGCATCGGCGGGCGGTCGGCGCTCCTCGATGTCGACGGCACCCAGGTCTTCGTCAAGCGCGTGCCCCTGACCGCGGCGGACACGCTGCCGGAGAACGTCCGGTCGACCGCGAACGTCTACGGGCTGCCCGCCATCTGCCACTACGGCATCGGCGGGCCCGGCTTCGGAGCCTGGCAGGAACTGGCCGTGCACGAGATGACCACGGACTGGGTGCTCGCGAACGACTTCCAGGGCTTTCCGCTGACGTACCACTGGCGTGTACTGCCGGACTATGCGAGCGGCTCGGGCAACTCAGGCGAATCGGGTGACGCGCAGGCCCTCCCCGAGGAGCTGGCCGACGTCGACCAGGTCGTCGCGTTCTGGAACGGCAGCCCGGAGGTACGCCATCGGCTCGAAGGGCTCCGGGATGCCTCGGCGAGCCTCACCCTCTTCCTGGAGTACGTACCGCAGACCCTCCACCACTGGCTCGGCGAACGGATCGAGGAGGGCGGCGAGCCGGCGGACCGGGCGTGCTCCTGGGTGGACGAGGCCCTGCACGCGGGCACTTCCTTCATGAACTCGCGCGGGCTCATCCACTTCGACGCCCACTTCGAGAACATCCTGACCGACGGCCGGCGCCTGTACTTCGCCGACTACGGCCTGGCCCTGTCCTCCGGTTTCGGTCTCTCCCCGGAACACACCCGCTTCTTCGAGCGGCACCGGACGTACGACCGCTGCTACACGATCACCTACCTGGTGAAATGGCTGATCACCGCCGTCTACGCGTACGGGAGGGACGAGCGCGAAGAGATGATCCGCGCCTGCGCCCACGGCGCCCACCCCGCCGAACTCCCCGATACCGCCGCGGCGATCGTGACGCGATACGCGCCACTGGCCACGGTGTTCGCGGACTTCAGCCGCACACTCCAGAACGAGAGCAGGCGAACCCCGTATCCGTGGGAGGAACTCCACCGGATCGGCGCCGGACGCGATCTCTTCGCCTCCTGACCGCACCATCTCCCGACGACTGCCCACGACTGCCCACGACTGACTTACGGAGACCCATGCCTCCGGTTCGAAGATGCACGCCGACGAACTCGACATCGACGCTGCGCTCGTCGGCCGGCTGGTGGCGGAACAGTTCCCCGAGTGGGCGGAGCTGCCCGTCCGGGAGGTCCGCTCGGCCGGGACCGACAACGCGATGTACCGGCTGGGCGACAACATGGTCGTACGGCTGCCGCGGCTGCCCGGTGGGGCCCGGCAGGTGGACAAGGAACAGCGGTGGCTGCCGCGGCTGGCGCCGCACCTCCCGCTGGCCGTGCCGGTTCCTGCAACCGGATCCGGTTGACGGCGGTGGAGCCAATGCCTACGGGTATCCCCCGGACCCAATCAACATGTACGACCTGACCGGAAAGTGGTGGTCGTGGTCGAAGTGGAAGAAGTTCGCCCTGTGCGTCGCGACAATCGTCGCCTTCTTGTCGCAGTTCACACCGGCCGGTGCGAGCCTGCGCCTGATCCGGTCCGTCAGGGTTGTTCGCAACGTAGGCATTCGTCGGTTCGTGAGCTACGTCCGCGCAATGCGGCGCGGAAAGAAATCCCCCGGAACCGTGCGCCACGCAGCGGCGGTCCTCCTCGGCTACCCGGCTATCAAGGCCGCATGTAAGGGAATTTGATCGCAGCGGCGCTCTGGTAGCGAATACCGGGGCGCCGCGTCAAATTCCACCTGAAGAAACACACCAGAAGCACCGACAGGAGACAGAACGATGGCACTCATGGCGGAATCAACGTCATCCGCCAACGATGTCATGTCGGCGGTCACGACGGTTGGCCTGCTACTCGCCGCCGCAGTGATCGTCTACGGTTTCATCTGCCGGGAACGAACTACGCCTCCTCAGGGTTCCAAAAGCGATGCAAGCCGCACTGGCCCGGAGTCCCGAGGGCTCGGGATGTTCCTCGCGGGGTGCGCCACCGTAGTGGTCGGCCACATTGCAGGATCGGCGATTCGGGGCACCTGGGAATTCGAGTCATCCCTCGCGATCGAACTGCTGGTCTACGGATCGGCGCTTCAGTTCCTGAGCCCTGTGTTCGTCCAGCACGAATGGACCCTCACCGTCCGTCGGGTGACAGTCGCAGGAGTCGTGGCCATCTCATTCCTCGGCAGCTCAGCATCGACCTATACGGGCGGAATCCTTTCATAGCTATCAGCGCAGACTCAGACCTCCCCGCCTCGGCCGACGGCCGGGGCGGGGAGGGGCGAAGATGGGTACCGTGCCCGGGTTCGCTGTCCCCGGCTGGGACCGCACCTGACCGTCTTCGCGCCCACAGGCCTACCTCCACACTGGCCTAACCCCCGTACGGCCGAACCGACTTCGCCTCCCGCAGCGCCAGCCCCCACCACGCCAGCTGGTCCAGCATCACCTTTGCCGCCGCGTCCGGGGCCGAGGGGTCCTTGTGCCGGCCCTGGTCGTCGAAGGAGGCGCCCGCGTTGTGGAAGGACACCGTGTCGCGGACGGTGACGGCGTGGAGTTCGGCGAAGACCTGGCGGAGCTGTTCGACGGCGCGCAGGCCGCCCGAGAGGCCGCCGTAGGAGACGAAGGCGACGGGCTTGGCGCGCCACTCGTGGAAGTGCCAGTCGATGAGGGTCTTGAGGGACGCGGGGAAGGAGTGGTTGTACTCGGGGGTGAGGACGACGAAGGCGTCGGCGGCTGCCAGGCGGGGTGTGACCTTGCCCAGCTCGGCGGTCACCTCGGCGGACGGGGAGTGGGAGAGAGCCGTCGGCAGGTGTACGTCGGCGGTGTCGACGACGTCCACCGCCAGATCGGCCCGGTCCCGGATCCGGCCCAGCAGCCACTCCGCGACGACCGGACCGAAACGGCCCTCCCGGTTGCTGCCGACGATCACCGCGATCCTCAGGGGCTCGGGGAGGGGGACGGGCGCGGGGAGAGAGGCAGGGAGGGGGACTGGAACCTCTGTGGTGGAGTTCATGGGGACCAGCCTCATACCTCAACCAAACTTCAGGTCAAGTCGGCCGGTCGGGTGGTCGTCCGGGAGGGCAGGTCACCCGTTCACACGCGCCGCCCGTTCCGTTCGGGTTCTTTTTGCGGATGTGGTGGCGACACGCCGATGACCTGCCGAAACATCCCCGGACGGCCCGCCCGGAGTCTCCACCTGGCACCCGTTCACATCGTTTCTGACGCCCCATCAGGAGGCGTGCGTCCCCGACTGCCACTTTCCTCGGTAGGGCAGGGGCATGACCGACGCAGCGGCACATGGGGGTGCCGCGGGTCGTGCCCTCTCGGAGGAGCAAGCAACGATGCGCACAGCCCGTCCGCTGACCGGTACCGCGCTCGCCGTCGCCGCGGTGGCCCTGGCCGCCGCCCCCGCGTACGGCGGCGGAACGGGGTCCATCGAGCTGTACCCGGCCACGGTCGCTCCCGGCGCCGAGGTCACGGTGAACACGGCGGCGTGCGGTGCGGCGGACGCGGTGTCGGGTGACGCCGGTGCCGTCGGCGCGGGCGCCTTCACCCTGCTGCCCAGCGCGCACGAGGGCGACGCGGTCGGGCTGTTCCGGGTGCCGCCGTACGCACAGCCCGGCACGTACGAGATCGTCGCGCGCTGTTCGAGCGGCAAGCGGATGACGGGCGACCTGGTGGTCACGCTCACCTCCACCGAGGAGAGCGGGCAGCAGGTCCACCCGAGAGGAAGCGTGAAGACGGGGGTCGGCGCCGCACTGGGCCCCGACCCCGTACAGACCGCGGCGGGAGTGGCGGCCCTGGCCGTCGCCGCCGCGGGCGGTACCTGGCTCCTGCATCGCCGGGCGAGAGGCGACGGGATCTGACGGACACCCTCCGCTGTCCGTCCGCCGGTACCGCCGTCCCCTCCCCCTCCTGGCCCGACGCCCCTCGCGGCCCGGAGGGGGACGCGGGACCGGGCGACCCGGACGACCAGGGGTACGGAGACGCCGGGAACCCCGGCCCCCGAGCCCCCACCTCCGAGCCCCCAGTGCCCAGCTCCCCCGGAGAGGAGACGTACGTGCACCGGTTCGCCACCATGTCGATGGTCGCCGTCACCCTCGTCGCCCTCATCTCCGGTGCCTGGCTGCTGCGCAGTGGGGCAAGGACGCATGCCCCGCCGCAGCCCTCGGCCGCGCAGGGGCGCGCGGGCGCTCATGTGGACCGGCCGGCGGCCGCCGCACTGCCGCCCGCCCCGCCCGAACGCGTCCGCATCCCCTCGATCCGGGTGGACGCCCCCCTCCTGGGCCTCGGCCTCACCCCGCAGGGCAGCCTCGACGTGCCGCCGGCCGACCGGGCGAACCTCGCCGGCTGGTACGAGGCCGGGACCGCGCCGGGCGAGACGGGCACCGCGATCGTCGCCGGCCATGTCGACAACGCCGAGGGGCCCGCCGTCTTCTACCGCCTAGGCGCCCTGGAGAAGGACAGCACCATCGAGGTCGAGCGCCGCGACGGCAGGGTCGCCCTCTTCTCCGTCGACGCGGTCGAGGTGTACGACGCCCGGGACTTTCCGGACGAGAAGGTGTACGGGGCCGCGCGGCGCCCGGAACTGCGGGTCATCACCTGCGGCGGCGGCTACTCGGAGGCGACCGGCTACCAGGGGAACGTGGTCGTCTTCGCCCACCTGACGGGCAGCCGCTAGCAGGCGGCCATGGCGGCCTCCACGTCGGCTGCTATGCCAGCCACTGCTGGTACGCCAGGTTCGCCACCAGTGCGAAGACCACCGTCAGCAGTACGACCCGGACGAACCCGCTGCCCTTCTTGAGCGCGGTGTGCGCCCCGACCATTCCGCCGACGAGGTTGAAGACGGCCATCAGTGCGGCCAGCTGCCAGTGGACCGTGCCCTGCCAGGCGAACATCGCGAGCGCTCCCGCGTTCGTGCAGCAGTTGACGATCTTCGCGGTGGCGGAGGCGGTCACCAGGTCGAGGTGGAGCAGCGCGGTCAGGGCGAGCACGAGGAACGTTCCCGTGCCGGGGCCGACGAGTCCGTCGTAGAAGCCGATGCCGAGGCCCGCGAGGCCGATCGCGGCGAGGACGCGGCGCGGGGAGACGGGCGCGGTCGAGGGCGCGGTGCCGAAGGCGGGCCGCAGGATCACGAAGGCGCCGACGCCGAGCAGGACGACCATGACCACCGGCTTCAGCACGTCGGTGCTCATCCCGGCGGCGACGAGCGCGCCGCCCGAGGATCCGGCGAGCGCCGCGAGACCGATCCGTACGGCCGTGCCGACGTCCACGGGCGCCTTGCGCGCGTACGTCACCGCCGCGCCCGTGGTGCCGACGATCGCCACGGCCTTGTTGGTGCCGAGCGCGTACTGGGCGGCCGAGCCCGAGTTCGGCAGCCCGAGCAGCAGTACGGGGAGCAGCAGGAGCCCGCCACCGCCCACCACCGCGTCGATCCAGCCCGCCGCGAGAGCGGTCAGGCACAGGACAACGACCATGGTCAGCGATATGTCGGGCATGATCGCGACACTATGGACGAGGTAGATGTGCCGTCCACGAATCCTGCGAACCTTGAGGATCTTCAGAGGTTCGGCGCCGGCGGGCGAGGGCGCTCGGCTCGCCGTTTCCACGAGCCCTCGCCCGCCGCCTCCAGGTGCTCAGCCCGCCGTTTCCAAGTAGCGCAGGACCGCCGGCACCCGCCGGTTCCCCGTGTCGGAGGGCAGCAGGCCGAGCTTGGTGAAGATGTGGGCGATGTGCTTCTCGACGGCCCGTTCCGAGACGCCGAAGGACGTGGCGACGGCGTGGTTCGTGCGGCCCTCGGCCATCAGCGCGAGCACCTCGCGTTCGCGGGGCGTGAGGGCGTCCAGGGCGTTGGCGCGGCGGCTCGCGCCGAAGAGCTGGGCGACGACCTCCGGGTCGAGGGCGGTGCCGCCGGCGGCGACCCGTTCCAGCGCGTCCACGAACTCGCCGATGTCGCGCCCCCGCCCCGCCCGCCGAAAACCCTCACATCCGCGACCCGGCTCCGCTGAGGGCAGCGTTCCCCGCGGGAAACAGAGGTGATGCGACCGGGTAACACCGGCACCGCACGCTGCGATACATGACCTCGAATACGCGTGTGGTGGTGATCGGCGCCGGCCTCGCGGGCGTACGGCTCGCCCGCAGGCTCGGAGAGCTCGGCATGTCCGCCGTGCTCGTCGGCGACGAGGAGCACACCCCGTACAACCGGGTCCTGCTCGCGGAGGTCCTGGCCGGGCGGTACGCCCCCGAGGTCATCGCGCTGCCGACGCCCGAGCGGCTGACCCGCGGCCGGGCGGTGCACATCGACCGCGCGGAGCGGCAGGTGCACTTCGCCGACGGCTCGGTGATCGCATACGACACGCTGGTCCTGGCCACCGGTTCGAACCCGGTCCTTCCGCCCCTGCGCGGCCTGTTCGGCCCGGACCGGCACGAACTGCCCGAAGGCGTCCACGCGTTCCGCACGATGGACGACTGCCTGGGCCTGTCCAAGGCCGTACGGCCCGACACCCGGGCCGTCGTCATCGGCGGCGGACTGCTCGGCGTCTCGGCGGCCCGGGCGCTCGCCGAGCGCGGCGCGCAGGTGATGCTGGCCCAGCAGTCCGAGCGGCTGATGGAACGTCAGCTCGACCCGTCCGCGTCCAAGTTGGTGCTGCGGCACCTCAAGGACCTCGGCGTCGAGGTGCACACCGAGTGCCGGGTGCGCGATGTGCGCTGCGTCGGCGGTGCGGTCCGCTCGGTCGAGATGGCCGACGGGTACGCGCTCGACGCCGACCTGGTGGTACTTGCCTGCGGGGTGCACCCGAGGGTGGGCCTCGCCCAGGACGCGGGGCTCGCCGTGCACAAGGGCGTCATCGTCGACGACGAGCTGCGCACCTCCGACCCGCACATCCGGGCGATCGGCGACTGCGCCCAGCACGACGGAAACGTCTACGGTCTCGCCGCACCCGCCCTCGAACAGGCCGACGTCCTGGCCGAGTTGCTGGCCGCGGCGGACCAGGGGACGAGCTCGGGTACGGACCCGGGTACTGGCTCGTCCGGAGCCCCCGCGGGCTACACCGGCACCCGCGCCCTCACCCGTCTCACCCTCGCCCGACCCGCCCTCGCCTCCGGCACCCCTCTCGACCTCGCCGCCTTCGGGGAGCACACCCCGCTCCCCGGCGACGACGTCATCCAGCTCACCGACGCCACCCGCGGCACGTACCGCAAGGTCGTCGTCCGCGACGACCGCCTGGTCGGCGGGGTGCTCGTCGGCGAGCTCGGCACCGTCGGCGCGCTCGCCCGCGCCTGGGAGGGAGCAGAGCCGCTGCCCTCCGACGGCGGCCCCCTGCTCCACCTGCTCACCAACGATGGAGGCTCCTGAATGACCGCCACCCTGGGGGGCACCCCCACGATCGTGCTCGTCGGCCATGGCATGGTCGGCCAGCGCTTCCTCGAAGCGCTCGCCGAGCGCGGCCTGACCGCCACGCACCGTGTGGTCGTGCTGTGCGAGGAGCCACGCCCCGCGTACGACCGCGTGCAGCTGACCTCGTACTTCTCGGGGACCACGCCCGAGGAACTGTCCATGACCGACATGGAGTTCATCAAGGACCACGGGATCGAGCTGCACATCGGCGACCCGGCCGAGACGGTCGACCGGGCCGCGAAGCGGGTGACCGCCCGCTCCGGGCTGACAGTCGACTACGACACGCTCGTCCTCGCGACCGGCTCGTACCCCTTCGTGCCGCCGGTGCCGAACAAGGACGCCGAGGGCTGCTTCGTCTACCGCACGATCGAGGACCTCCTCGCGATCGAGGAGTACGCGAAGTCGAGGGCGACGACCGGTGCCGTGGTCGGCGGCGGTCTGCTCGGCCTGGAGGCGGCCGGCGCGCTGAAGGGGCTCGGACTCACCTCCCACATCGTGGAGTTCGCGCCGCGGCTGATGCCGGTGCAGGTCGACGACGGCGGTGGCGCGGCCCTGCTGCGCACCATCGAGGACATGGGCCTGAGCGTCCACACCGGTGTGGGCACGCAGGAGATCGTCACGGACGCCTCGGGCGCCGTGACCGGCATGAAGCTGTCCGACGGCTCCGAACTCGCCACCGACCTGGTGGTCTTCTCGGCCGGTGTCCGCCCCCGCGACCAGCTCGCCCGCGACTGCGGTCTGACGGTCGGCGAGCGCGGCGGCATCACGGTCGACGAGCAGTGCCGGACCGTGAACGACCCGCACGTGTTCGCGATCGGCGAGTGCGCGCTCGCGGCGGACGGCCGGGTGTACGGCCTGGTCGCGCCCGGCTACGAGCAGGCCGAGACCGCCGCCGCGACCATCGCCACCGACGAGGCGTCCTTCACCGGCGCCGACCTGTCCACCAAGCTCAAGCTGCTCGGCGTGGACGTGGCGTCCTTCGGCGACGCGCACGGCACGGCCGAGGACTGCCTCGACGTCGTCTACTCCGACTCCCGCTCCGGCACGTACAAGAAGCTGGTCATCGGCCGGAACGGCGAACTGCTCGGCGGCATCCTGGTCGGCGACGCGGAGGCGTACGGCACGCTGCGCGCGTTCACCGGCTCGGTCCCGCCGATCTCCCCGGAGCAGCTCGTCCTGCCGGCCGGCGCCGGCGCGCCCGTCCAGCTCGGCCCGTCCGCGCTGCCTGACGAGGCGATCATCTGCTCCTGCCACAACGTCACCAAGGGCGCGATCCGCGGCGCGGTCACCGACCACCGGTGCACGACCGTGCCCGAGGTGAAGAAGTGCACCAAGGCCGGTACGGGCTGCGGCAGTTGTGTCAAGGTCCTCGGCCAGCTGGTCACCTCCGAACTGGAGGCGAGCGGCGTCGAGGTCGACAAGGGCCTGTGCGGCTGCTTCTCCCAGACCCGCGAGGAGCTGTACGAGATCGTCCTCGCCCTGCGCATCACCTCGTACCGGCAGCTCCTGGACCGGTACGGGCGTGAGGGCGCCCGGGACGGCGACGGCTGCGAGGTCTGCAAGCCCGCGGTCGGCTCGATCATCGCCTCGCTGGCGCCCACGATCGGCGCCAACGGCTATGTCCTGGACGGCGAGCAGGCCTCGCTCCAGGACACCAACGACCACTTCCTCGCCAACCTTCAGAAGAACGGCTCGTACTCGATCGTGCCGCGCATCCCCGGCGGCGAGATCACCCCCGAGAAGCTCATCGTGATCGGCGAGGTGGCCCGGGACTTCGGGCTCTACACGAAGATCACGGGCGGTCAGCGGATCGACATGTTCGGCGCACGCGTCGAGCAACTCCCGCTGATCTGGGCCCGGTTGGTGGACGCCGGCTTCGAGTCCGGGCACGCGTACGGAAAGTCGCTGCGGACGGTCAAGTCCTGCGTCGGGCAGACCTGGTGCCGGTACGGCGTCCAGGACTCGGTGCGCATGGCGATCGACCTGGAGCTGCGCTACCGGGGTCTGAGGTCCCCGCACAAGCTCAAGTCGGCGGTCTCCGGGTGCGCCCGCGAGTGCGCGGAGGCCCAGTCGAAGGACTTCGGCATCATCGCCACCGCCAACGGCTGGAACCTGTACGTCGGCGGCAACGGCGGCGCGACCCCGCGCCACGCCGACCTCCTCGCCCAGGACCTCTCCGACGCCGAGCTGATCCGCCTGATCGACCGTTTCCTGATGTTCTACATCCGCACGGCCGACCGCCTGGAGCGCACCTCGACCTGGCTGGAGCGGATCCCCGGCGGCCTCGACCACATCCGCGAGGTGGTCGTGGAGGACTCGCTGGGCATCTGCGAGGAGCTGGAGTCCCTGATGACGGCGCACGTCGCGAACTACCGCGACGAGTGGGCCGAGACCATCAACGACCCGGAGAAGCTCTCCCGCTTCGTCTCCTTCGTGAACGCGCCGGACACCCCCGACCCGGTCGTCGGCTTCGTCCCCGAGCGCGACCAGATCAAGCCCGACCTGCCGCTGCTGACCATCGGCACGCGCCCCCTGGAAGGAAGCGCCCAGCGATGACCCTCGCACCCGAGACCACCACGACGAAGGTCCAACTCCAGCTGACGGACGGCTGGTTCACGGTCTGCGACCTGGCCGTACTGATGCCCGGCCGCGGGGTGGCGGCACTGCTCCCGGACGGCCACCAGGTCGCGCTCTTCCTGGACCGCACGGGCCGCATGTACGCGATCGACAACCGCGACCCGTTCTCCGGCGCGGCCGTCCTCTCCCGCGGACTCACCGGCACCCACCAGAGCCGCCCGTTCGTCGCCTCCCCCCTCCTCAAGCAACGCTTCGACCTGGAGTCGGGCCAGTGCCTGGACGACGAGACGGTGAGGGTGGCGACGTACGAGGTGCGGGCGCTTTAGGGCAAGGCCGTGAAGTTACGGGTCTGGTGTGGTTGTCCATGGCGTCGTGATCTGCGGGTTCACCGGACGCGAGGAGCGG
>NZ_JAPWHT010000198.1:0-17703 GCF_027270795.1 Streptomyces sp. ActVer | reverse complement strand
TCGGACACCCTCGTGGCCGCCCCCGCCGCTCGCCCCGATCCCGCCGCGGCCGTCCCCTGGGGCATGCGGGTCGCCGCCGAGGCCGGCTGGCGGCTGCTCGTACTCGCGGGCACCGTCTGGGTGCTGATGCGCGTCATCAGCGCCGTGCAGCTCGTCGTCCTCGCCTTCGTGGCCGCGCTGCTCATCACCGCCCTGCTCCAGCCCACCGTGGCGCGGCTGCGGCGGTACGGGGTGCCGCGCGGGCTCGCCACCGCGCTGACCGCGACCCTCGGCTTCGTGGTCATGGGGCTCGTCGGATGGTTCGTCGTCTGGCAGGTCATGGAGAACATCGACAACCTCTCCGACCAGATCCAGGACGGCATCGACGAGTTGCAGCGCTGGCTGCTCAACAGCCCGTTCCATGTCACCGAGGACCAGATCAGGGACATCGCGAAGAGCCTGCGCGAGGCCGTCGGCGCCAACACGGACGAGATCACGTCGGCGGGCCTGGAAGGCGTCACTGTCATCGTCGAGGCCCTGACCGGCATCCTCCTCACGATGTTCTCCACGCTCTTCCTCCTCTACGACGGCAAGCGCATCTGGCAGTGGACGCTCAAGCTCGTGCCCGCGGCGGCGCGGCCCGGAGTGGCCGGGGCCGGTCCGCGTGCCTGGCGCACGCTCACGGCCTATGTCCGCGGGACGGTGATAGTGGCGTTGATCGACGCCATCTTCATCGGCCTGGGCATCTTCTTCCTGGACGTCCCGATGGCTGTCCCGCTGGCCGTCTTCATCTTCCTGTTCGCGTTCATCCCGCTGGTCGGTGCCGTCGTCTCGGGCGCGCTGGCGGTGGTGGTCGCGCTGGTGACGCAGGGGGTCTTCACCGCGGTCATGGCGCTGCTCGTCGTGCTCGCCGTCCAGCAGATCGAGGGCCACATCCTCCAGCCGTTCATCCTCGGCCGGGCGGTTCGGGTCCATCCGCTCGCCGTCGTCCTTTCGGTGGCGGCGGGTGGGGTGGTCGCGGGCATCGGCGGCGCGGTCGTCGCCGTCCCGCTCGTCGCCGTCACCAACACGGTGGTCGTCTACCTGCGTTCGTACTCCCAGGAGCCGGCCCTTCGTACGTCGCCGGTGCCGCGGGGGGCGACGGGGGTGGCTCCGGTACAGCCTCCGTCGGACACGTCACCTTCGTGAGGGTCGCGTCCCGTCGTCCGTGCCTGAGCCCTGCGGGTTTTGGTTCGGCCGACAGCACTGCTGTGATCCGGCCAATCTCGCCCGGAGCGGAGTGCCAACCGGCCTTCCACTTCACCGGAGTCACACGAGTCTCCCTTGTTACCTTCCCGCCCTCCCCTTCATGAGTGTGTCATTCCGCTTTTGGGGCGAATTCTGGTCAGTCGTCCTGAGCGCTGGATAAGCCCTGGAGGAAGATTTAAACCGCATCTAGAGTTACCGGGCGATCACAAGTTGAGAGCAGTCCCTGACTTACACCACATTGCTTGGCCGCCCTCTTCCCTCTCCATCCATGAGGTGGACCGTTTTCCGAGGTCGAAGAATGGCGGCCGAGCGGTGTACTGCTGCGCCCGTGAACGCAATCGCTCATCCCGCTGGAAGGTGCTCATCCTAGATGCTTAGACCCAAAGCAATCCTGCGTGCGGTTGTCGCGACCGTAGCTCTGGCCGCCGGTGTTCTGACCGCACCGCAGGCCGTCGCAGCAGACAAGCCGGAAGTGTCGATCTCGAAGGACGCCGACGCCGCGACCCGAGCCATAGCCCGGGCCGACTCGGCTGCCACCGCAGCCGCGGCCACCGTCTGTGGCACTGGGTACACGCTACAGAAGGCGGTCCCGCTGCCCGTCGGGACGGACCCCGGAGAGCGCCTGGCCACCTTGTTCTCGTACGGGAACAGCGGAAAGGGGTGCGCAATCCTCGACAACAATTTCGGTAGCTCACAGTACATGTATCTCAGTGTTTGCAAGGTGGGCGGCACCGCCTGTGACACCGACTCCGGCAACTTCAGCCAGTACGCGGGCCCGGTGTACGTCTCCAGCTTCGCCTGCGCCCCGGTCACCGCCAAGATGGGGCGGACTTCCAGCAGCCTGTACATCGACTACAAGTCGAGCTACGTATTCCCTTGCGGCTAAGGGCGGGCAATTCTCGGAATTCCGTGCACTCTTCACACCTCGTGACGGCGGTGACGCTGACGGCGTCCCGCCGGATGGTGTAGCGCGGATCTTGGACCCCAGGGGTGGGGCCGCCATCGCGCACTCTCGACAAGAAAAGCCGGTTGGCGCGAGAGACGGCACGATGGCTCGGCCTTCCGCAGCACGAAACGCCGAACCGCCCATCATTCCTCGGGCCGGCGACTCTTCCTGGCCCGTGCTTCCAGGCGTGCGTGAACCGACGGCCGAGGAGACACCCCGGTACGGGCGATTCGCTGGCATGCCGCGACCTCGGCAATCGGTGTACACCCGTCCGGCCCCGTGTGCCTCTCCCCGCCGCGTCCGAAACCGTCCACCACCTGCCTGACCGCGATTGACAGGAGCCCCACATGGCCGACGAGATGGTGCGCAAAGCGCAGCAGTTCATCAACGGCGCCTATGGAGGAAAGCTCGGCATCGACCGCATACCCGAGACTGGGGTGACGGGCTGGAACATGATGTTCGCCCTCACTCGGGCACTCCAGTACGAACTCGGCATCACGAGTCTGTCGGACACCTTCGGTCCCACCACGCTCTCGACGCTCACGTCGAAGTACCCGGCTCTCAACAGCGGTACGGTGCCGTCCCAGAACTTCACCAAGATCATACAATCCGCCCTGTACTGCAAGGGCTACGACGGCGGTGACATCGACGGGACGTACAACTCCCGTGTGGTGGACTCGATCATCCTGCTGAAGAAGAACATGGGCGTGGACTTCGCCTACCCCGGCGGCAACCTGGTGCCGAAGGTCTTCAAGGGCCTGCTCAACATGGACGCCTACGTCACCGTCAACGGAGGCTCGGAGACTATCCGGGCCGTCCAGAGATGGCTGAACGGTTCGTACGTCAACCGAAGAGACTTTTTCGTCATCCCGGCCGACGGCAACCACTCGCGTGACGTCGCCAAGTCGATGCTGTTCGCCGTCCAGTACGAGCTGGGCATGGCCGACGGTACGGCCAACGGTGTGTTCGGGCCGGGCACTCAGAGCGGGCTGAAGTCCCACACCGTCGCCACCGGCGACTCCAACACGTTCGTCAGGCTGTTCTCCGCCGCCATGGTCCTCAACCACCGGCCCGTGGACTTCGTCTCCACCTTCACGAGCGGCCTCGCCTCGGCCGTCTCCACCTTCCAGTCGTTCGCGAAGCTCCCCGTCACCGGTAAGGGCGACTTCTCGACGTGGGCCTCGCTTCTGATCTCGTACGGCGACCAGTCCCGCAACGGTGAGGCCTGCGACGGTGTCACCCTGATCACCCCGGCGCGTGCGGCCACGCTGAAGGCGCAGGGCATCAAGTACGTGGGCCGCTATCTCACCCAGCCGGACCCGACCCCGCCCGACGACCTGAAGCACAAGGAGATCCAGCCCGGCGAGCTCAAGACCATCGCCGACAACGGACTGCGCTGCTTCCCGATCTACCAGACGTACGGGCGGGAGGCCGACGGCTTCACCTATCCCCTGGGACGTGCGGCCGGGCAGGCCGCGATCAACGCGGCCCTGGACCACGGCTTCAAGGCGGGTACCCGGATTTTCTGGGCCGTGGACTTCGACGCCCTCGACGAGGAAGTCACCAGCAACGTCCTGCCGCACTTCAAGGGCATCGCGGATGCGGTCGCCGACGACGGCAGCCGGTTCGAGATCGGCATCTACGGGCCGCGCAACGTGTGCACCCGAGTCGCCGAGGCAGGCCACTCCACGGCGTCGTTCGTCTGCGACATGTCGTCCGGCTTCTCCGGCAACTTCGGGTACCCGCTGCCGGCCGACTGGGCGTACGACCAGATCGTCACCCGCACCGTCGGCTCCGGGGACGGGTCGATCAACATCGACATCAACATCGCCTCGGGGCGCGACACCGGACAGAACTCGTTCAACCCGCCCCGTACTCCTCTCCCGGACACCAGCCTCGACTCGGACCTCATCGCGGCCATGAGGACGGATGTCGGCAAGTACATGGAGTCGATCGGCTTCCCCAACGACGGTGGTCTCAGATCGCATACGCACGAGGAGTGCTTCCGGAGGGTCGTACTCGAGTGGGACTCGGTCACCACCCTGCTCGCCTACCGGTACAAGATGCGAAAGGCCCTCATCCAGACGACCGCGTACTGGGAGATGCGGCACATCGACGCGGTCGACCTGAGCGTGGACCAGGCAGTCTCCACCACGTTCAACACGACCGGGTATTTCAAGGACAGCTCCACCGGCATCGCCCAGATCTTCGGCAACACCGCCCTTTTGGCATGGAATCACGCCGTTCGGAAGGGCTACGCGGAGGGCACCATCCGTGGCACCAGCGACGAGGACAAGTACAACATCTGGGACGATTGCCGGTACGACGAGCAATTCGCCATGTCCACGGTCCCCTTGATCCATATGTGGAACGCGGACGGGGCCCCGGGCAACGTCATAGAAGAGGAACCTCTCCGTCCCATGCGCCTGGACTACACGGAGAGTGAGATATTCCAGATCCTGCGCCGGTACCAGGGATCGGCGGACTCGGAAGCGACGCCCCACGCCAAGCAACGGACGGCGCTCTACCAGATCATGGAGAAGTACAACTCCATCGCCCGAAACAGCTGACAGGCTCCTCACCATGCTGGTAGTAGACGCTTCTGGTGACCTCTATATCGGTCTCGTGCTCTTTCTGAGCGCGGCCGGCGTCGTTGTCACGCCATGGCTCGCCATCCGTGGAGTGCTCTTGCTGTTCCGTGACGGCGGAAAGCGGGATGCGCAGAGAGTCGTCAAGGGTGCTGCTGCTCTGGCATGGGCCTGCGTAGTCGGTATGTATGGCTGGGGCATGCTTCATCTCCTGATGCTGGATGAAAGCAACCAAGCCCTGGAATGTGCAGAGAGATTGAGGTCGGAGCAGGTCAAGTCCGTCGTCGGTTACGAGTATTCCTTCCTTCCGCTGCAATTCAGGTGTCGTGTCACGGGCGGGCAGACGTACAACGCCGTCGTGCCGGGTTACGTGAATTCCGTGGCAGGGGTCCTCGGGGTGACTGCCGCCGCTCTGACATACGTTGCGCGCCCCAAAAACTGGTACGAGGAGACGAAGAAGTGACCCTGAACATCTCTCGCCGCGCCGCCTTGCGACGTGTCGCGTTCGTAGCGGCCGGCGTTGCAGTCGGCTCACAGGTTCTGTCCCTTCCCGCCCGTGCGGCGGACAAGGACCCCGAGCCGGACAAGGTCCGTGAGGCGATACGGAGAGCACAGGAGCGCAACAAGCGAGTCCTGACAGGCACCCCCTCGAAGAACGGGTGGGAGATGGAGAAGACCGTGGACAGCCACGGCCACATCTACACCAGACCGGTCCCCGCCACCCCGCTCGACGGCGTCCAGGTGCGGATGGCGGAGGTCGAGACCGTCCTCGTTCACGTGATCCGGCGCTTCCACTACGAGATCGACACCCTCCGCAAGGGCGAGGTGCTCGGCTGGCGGAAGCCGGGTTCCGTGCGGAAGGGGCTGGCGGAGTCCAACCTGGCGTCCGGCACCGCGGTGCGGATCCGGCCCGGCTCCTATCCGACCGGGGCGCACGGCGGCTTCTATCCCATGGAGGAGCTGGCGATCCGGGACATCCTCGCCGACTGCGAGGGCGTGGTCCGCTGGGGCGGCGACGACGGCAGGCCGGACGAGTCGCTGTTCTACGTCGACGTGCCGCCGGGCGACGAGCGGCTCACCAAGGTCGCGGAGAAGCTTCGCCACTGGGCTTACACGCCCGGCAAGGGCGCGGGCGTCCTCGTCGACCCCCTCCAGGCCCAACGCCGCAAGGCCGCCAAGCGGCTGGCCGGGCAGCAGAGCTAGGTCGGCAGGGCGGGAGAGCCGGGTCGGCAGGGCGGGAGAGCCGGGTCGGCAGAGCGAGGAGGGGCGGGGCCGGACCCTGCCTTCCGTTCCGCCTCCGGAACCGAGGAACCGAGTCCGGCGCGAGGCGCGCGCCGGGCGTCATCTCCCGGCGGGCGCCTCGCCGTTGAGACGCCGGGGGAGCGCCGGACCGTTGTGAACGGGGCCGATGGCGAAAGTCGGCGTGGCTACTCCGCCAGTACCGCCTCCGAGTCCAGGGTGACTCCCACCGCCTGGACGACCGCCGCGATCTTGAACGCCTCCTGGATCGTCTCCCGGTCGACACCGGCCTTGCGGAGCACCTGTTCGTGGGAGTCGAGACACTCCCCGCACCCATTGATCGCGGACACGGCCAACGACCACAGCTCGAAGTCGACCTTCTCCACACCCCGGTTGCCGATCACGTTCATACGGAGACCGGCCCGCAGGGTTCCGTACTCCGGGTCGGAGAGCAGATGCCGCGTGCGGTGGAAGACGTTGTTCATCGCCATGACCGCCGCGGCGGACTTGGCCGCGGTGTACGCCTCGGGCGAGAGCTTCGCGTTGGCCTCCTCCTCCAGTTCGCGGAGGACACGGGGAGACCGGGAGGCGATGGCGCAGACGAGTACCGTCCCCCACAGCTGCTGCTGCGTCAGCTCGGAGTTGCCGAGCACCGAACCGAGGTTCAGCCGCAGGTCCTTGGCGTAGTCCGGAATCGCGGACTTCAGCGCGTCTAGCGACATGGTTCACTCACCGGCCGGCGGTTCGAAGGCGGGCGGACGGTCACCTACGGCGAGCATGGGGCTCCTCTTGGGTGACGGAAAAGGCCGCTTTGAGGCCTTCCGTGCGGGTTGGACGCTGCCAAGACTGCCATGGAGCAACTGGCCGGTGAAATAGGCTAAGTCGGGGCAAGTCGGGTAATGGCACCGGCAACGGCTGCGCCCCTCCCTCTCGGGGGCGCAGCCGTTGGGGCGTGCCGACAGGCGCGTTACTCCGTACGCAGCCCGTCCGGGCGCATCAGCCGCAGCAGCGGCGGCACGCTGAGCGCCGTCACCACGAGGACGACCGCCGAGCCGATGCCCGTCATGGCCAGGACGCTCACCCAGTCGACGGTCACCTTGGTGTCCGTCATCTTCAGCAGGACCGTGCCCAGGGTGAGGCCCACCACCGAGGCGAGGAGCAGGCCGAGGGCGACCGGGATCGCGGTCTGCCACAGCACCGACAGGCTCAGGGTGCGGCGCCGGGTGCCGAAGGCGACGAGGACCGACAGGAGCTTCTTGCGCTCGCGCAACTGCTCCAGCTGTGAGACGAGCAGGCTCGCCCCGATGAGCGCGAGAACACAGGCCGCGCCGACGAACAGTCCGGTGCGGATGGAACCGAAGGTCTCGGAGCGCTCGCTCGCCGAGTACGACCAGGGGCTCGCGAGCGGGTCCACCTTCGCCGCGGCGTTGCGCACGAGTTCACGCACGTCCGGGACCGCCATGTCGAGCTGGAGGTAGATCTGCCCGTCGAGGGTCGAGGTCGCCGCGGTGGGCAGCGCGCTCGGGGTGAACAGGAAACCGCCCCGCTCCCAGCCCTTCGGGTCGTTGCGCGTGCCGGCCTTCTTGATGTCCCGCGGCACCGTCCAGGCGACCTCCTTGCCCTTCTCGGACTCGCTGTAGGAGGGGTCGATGTAGAGCTTCTGGCCGGCTGCGGCGAGCTCCGGGGTGTCCGTGTCGTACTCGGCGCCGTGTACGGCGAAGACGTCGCCCTCACGGCACGAGGGCAGCTTCGCCACCTCGCGCAGGGAGGCGCAGTCGCCGACGGTCAGCCCCGCGGACTTCTCGGGGTCCTTCCTGCCCGCGCCCAGCCATCCGTCGGAGAGCGCCATGGCCTCGCGCACACCGCGGGTATCGGCGAGGGCCTGCCGGGCCTCGGCGAGTGGGGCGGTCCTCGGTACGGACATCTGCATCTGGGCGCGCGAGAGGTCGTTGCCGGTGGACTCCGTGTAGCCGCTCTGGACTCCGGAGAACAGCATCTGCAGGGCGATCGCGCCGGCCACCGCCACCGCGATGCCGTTCACCATGCGGGCCGCCGTACCGCTGCTCAACTGGAGCCTGCGGACCGCCAGTTGCCAGGAGACGGAGCCCGAGTTCAGCCGGGCCACGACGGCCTCCACGACCCACGGCAGCAGCGCGGTGATGCCGACGAGGAGCAGGATGACGCCACCGGCCACCATGTACTCGTTGAAGTTCCCGTTCTCGGTGCCCTTCCCGATCATCGGGACGAGCAGCCCGACACCGCCCAGCGGCAGCAGCAGCCGCCACCACAGGCGGCGTCGCGCGGGCCTGGCCGTGCGCACCACGCCGAGCGGCTCGATGACCACACCGCGCAGGGCGAGCAGCGTCACCGCGACCGCGGCCGCCGGGACGGCGACGGCGATCAGGACGGCGAGTACGGGCGTCGGGTTGAGGTAGCTCGGGAAGACGCTGAAGCCGAAGACCTCGACGGAGCCCGCGATCTGACGGCCGATCAGGAAGAAGCCGGTGCCGAAGAGCAGCCCGAGCACCGCGCCGGAGAGCGCCTCGCCCGCGGCGATCCGGCGGGTCATGCGGCTGTCGGCGCCGACCAGCCGCAGCGCCGCGAGCCTGCGGTCGCGCCGCTCGCCGCCGAAGCGTACGGCCGCGGCGATGAAGACGCCGACGGGCATCAGCAGCACCACGAAGACCGTCAGGACGAGCAGCAGCAGGACCGGGTCCATTTCCTCCGAAGGCGCCTCCTCCCCCTGGAAGGTGTTGATGCGCGTGATGTTGGGGCCGTCGCCGTACCGGGCCAGGTTGTCGCTGCCCGAGTAGAAGGCGAGTTCGGCCGAACCGATGAGGCCCGGCTCGCTGATCGTCCCGGTGATCCGCTCCGGCAGCCGCTCACGCAGCAGCTTGGCGTCCTTGGACTCCAGCAGCTCCTTGAGCGCGGGCGACACGACCATCTCGCCGGGCGCGGGGAACTCCTTCAACCCCGGCGGCAGCGGTGCCCGCAGACCCTCTGGTTCCAGCTGGCGACCGCGGACGTCCCGGCCGCGGAACTCGGTGCCGACGTCCGCGACGAGCACCGTGTTGTCGGCCTTGGGCGGCTCGTCCACGCCGATCGTGACGTCCATACGCGCGTGCTCGCGGTCGGACCGGGCCTGCATCGCGTTCGGTATCGCGGTGGTGAGCAGCAGCAGCGCCACGCCGAGACCCACGCCCACGCCCGTGAGCAGCACGCGCACCCAGCCCTCGCGGCCGCCGGTGAACGCGAACTTGGCGCCCATGGCGAGGTCTTTCGACCACTGGCGTGCACTCATACGACGCGCTCCATGTCCCGGGACTTGCCGTCGCGTACGACGATCTCGCGGTCCGAGTAGGCGGCGACGCGGGCCTCGTGGGTGACGAGGACGACGGCGGCGTTGGCGGAGCGGGCGGCGTCGGTGAGCAGTTCCATCACGCGTTCGCCGTTGAGGGAGTCGAGGGCGCCGGTGGGCTCGTCGGCGAACAGCACGCGCGGGTCGGTGACCAGGGCGCGGGCGACGGCGACGCGCTGGCCCTGGCCGCCGGAGACCTCGCCGGGCCGCTTGGCCTTGAGGTCGTCGACCTCCAGCTGCTCCATCCGGGCCAGGGCGGTGCGCTCGGCGTCCTTGCGGGAGGCGCCGTTCAGGCGCAGCGGCAGTGCCACGTTCTCCACGCAGGTCAGCTCCGGTACGAGCTGGCCGAACTGGAAGACGAAGCCGAACTGGGAGCGGCGCAGCGCGCTGCGCTGGGCGTCGTTCATCGTCGCCATCTCCTGGCCGCCGTACATGATCGAGCCCGAGTCGGGCGTCACGATGCCGGCGAGGCAGTGCAGGAGGGTCGACTTGCCGGAGCCCGAGGGGCCCATCACGGCGACGACCTCGCCGGGGTGGATGTTGAACCCGGCGCCGTCCAAGGCGTTGGTGGGGCCGTAGGCCTTGCGCAGGTCGTGGGCCACGAGCAGGGAGCCTGCGGGGGTCATCGAGTCACCGCCTCTGCGAGCTTGCCGAGGCGCGCGGCGGTGAGTTCCAGCCAGCGCAGGTCGGCTTCGAGATGGAAGAGTGCGTGGTCACAGATCAGCTGGTCGGCGAGATCGCCCTTGCGCTTGCGGTCGGTGAGCATCCGCATCATGCGCAGGTGCTCCGCGCGCTGGGTGTCGAGGATCCCGGACGCGTCGCGGTGCGTCAGGAGGGCGAGGACGACCTTCGTGTAGAGGGTCGACTGGAGGTACGGCTCCGGCTTCTCCGGTGTGGCGAGCCACCGCTGGACGTCGGTGACGCCCGCCTCGGTGATCGCGTACCGCTTGCGCTCGGGGCCGTCGCCCGCCTCTATCCCGTCGACCTCCACGAGGCCGTTCTTCAGCAGCCGGGACATCGTCGAATAGACCTGGCCGTAGTGGAGCGGCCGGTCGTGACCGAACTTCTCGTCGAAGGCCCGCTTCAGGTCGTAACCGTGGCGGGGCCCGGACTCCAGGAGCCCTAGGAGCGTGTGACCGATGGACATGCGGAGCACTGTACACAGGGCGTATACACCGCGTGTATACGCACCGTGGATAGCCGCGTTCGAGGCGTACGGGTCCGCAGGTCAGGCTTGATTGTCACGGTTCTGTTACTGGGGTGGCGGGTGGGGGTGGCGGGGCTCCGCCCCCGAACCCCACCGCGCAGTTCCCCGCGCCCCTTTTGGGGGCGCGGGGAACTGCGCGACCAGCCACAGCGGACCCGCACGCACATCTGAGCCGCGGCAGCCCCCGGCGGGCACCTACTCCTCGGCTTCCCCGGAAGCGGGAGGCCGGCCACGGCGAGGTATCGGTCCGGCCCCGCCCGGCAGGCGGCCCGTCTCCGCCAGAGCCCTCCGCAGCAGGAACTCGATCTGCGCGTTGGCGGAGCGCAACTCGTCGCCGGCCCACCGCGCAAGCGCCTCGTACACGAGCGGATCCAGCCGCAACAGCACCTGCTTGCGCTGCTGCGGCCGCCGCTGGGGGGAAGGCCCCTCGGAAGGTGAGGTCACTGGTAGAGGGACCCCGTGTTGAGGACGGGCTGCGGGGCGCGGTCGCCGCACAGGACCACCAGCAGGTTCGAGACCATCGCCGCCTTCCGCTCGGAGTCCAGCTCGACGATGTCCCTCCCCCAGCCTCGAACAGCCTCGGCCGGGGGGACCCCCATGGTGATCCGGGCGAGCGCGTCCTCGACCATGCCGACCGCACCGTCCACGATCTGCCGCCGCGCGGCGACGACCGCACCCGCCTGCTGCCGCTGGAGCATCGCCGAGGCGATCTCGGGGGCGTACGCGAGATGCGTGAAGCGGGACTCGATGATCTGGACACCCGCGGCCTCCACGCGCGCGTGCAGTTCGACGGCGAGCTTCTCGGTGATCTCCTCCGCGTTGCCCCGCAGCGACAGACCGTCCTCGTCATGGGCGTCGTACGGGTACTCGATGGCGATGTGCCGCACGGCCGCCTCGGTCTGGGTGGCGACGAACTCCAGGAAGTCGTCCACCTCGAAGCTCGCCTGGGCGGTGTCCTCGACCTTCCACACCACGACCGCGGCGAGCTCGATCGGGTTGCCGTAGGCGTCGTTGACCTTGAGAACGGCCGTCTCGTGGTTGCGCACCCGCGTCGAGATCTTCGTACGGGACGAATGGGGGTCCCCCCGCTCGAGCGAAGCCGAGAGTGGGGGAGGGTTCACCCAGCGCAGGCCGTCCTCGCGGATCGTCCCCCGGTAGCGGCCGAAGAGCTGGACGACGCGGGCCTCGCCCGGCGCCACCATGTTCAGACCGCACATGGCGATGAAGGCCGCGAGGCCGATCAGGATGCCGAACACGATCAGCGCGGCCTTGCCGCCGGTGGACTCCACCGCGGTGGCGCTGACGATCGTTGCGGCGCCCGCCAGCAGTCCGACCAGCCCGAGCAGCAGCGCGAGCCCGCCGCCGATGCTGTGCGCGACGGACTCCCGGACGCGCGGTGCGGGCATCTCGGGTACGTCGGCGGTGTGTGGAGTGTCGTGCGTGGACATGGGTGATCCCCCGTTTCGTGGTGCGGTTTCGCGGTGCTGCGGCTCGTCGTGCGAGCCCTTAGCTTGGGTCTATCTAAGTGATATCACTTTACCCGCCACAGCAACCTTCTACTCATCCGAATCGTCGGTTCCATAGGGACAGGTCGGGACAGGTGCTGATTGTCACGTCCGCAAAAGACGGGATCGACCGTCCTATGTCCCCACGCGCGGTGTTAGTTTGCTGAGCTGACCTGAGCTGTGAACCTGTGAGACACGAGAGACGGAAGCGGAGCGGATCGGACCCATGGGACGAGCGGAAGAGAGACGAGCGCGGCAGCGCGGTGGCCACCGCGCCGCGCCGAAGCGCTCGTCCAGAGCCGGCGCCACGGGTGGTGCCAAGGCAGGCGGGAAGAGTGGCATACGTCGCTTCTTCACCTGGAGGAAGCTCCTCGGTACGTTCTTCGGCCTCTGTCTGCTCGGGATGGCGGCCTTTGTTGCTCTGTACCTGATGATCGACGTTCCCAAGGGCAACGCCGCCGCGGTCCAGCAGAGCAACATCTACAAGTACAGCGACGGCAAGACGCTCGCCCGCGACGGCGACGTGAACCGCGAGCTCGTCGACCTGGACCAGGTCTCCAAGGGCGTCCGGATGACCTTCGTCGCCGCCGAGAACAAGTCCTTCTACGAGGACGCCGGCGTCGACTTCAAGGGCACGGCCCGCGGTCTGCTCAACACCCTCTCCGGCAAGGGCAAGCAGGGTGGTTCGACGATCACCCAGCAGTACGTCAAGAACTACTACCTGACGCAGGACCAGACCGTCACGCGCAAGCTGAAGGAACTGGTCATCTCCCTGAAGGTGGACCGCCAGGAGTCCAAGGACGACATCCTCGCGGGCTACATCAACACCAGCTACTACGGCCGCAACTCATGGGGCATCCAGGCCGCCGCGCAGGCGTACTACCGCGTCGACGCGGACGAGCTCTCGGTCGCGCAGGGCGCGTATCTCGCCGCGCTGCTCCAGGCGCCCAGCCAGTACGACTGGGCGGTCGCGAGCGACACCGGCAAGAAGCTGGTCAAGGACCGCTGGAACTACGTCCTGGACAACATGGTCGAGGAGGGCTGGCTGAGCTCCGCCAAGCGCGACGGCATGACGTTCCCCGTGCCGAAGGACCCCAAGGGCGCGCCCGGTCTGCAGGGCCAGGCCGGCTACCTGGTGGAGGCCGCCGACAACTCGCTGATGAAGCAGCTCGTCGCGCAGGGCACGGCCGCCGACATGGAGGAGGCCGCGACCATGGTCAAGGCCGGCGGCTGGACCATCACCCTGAACATCGACAAGAAGAAGCAGGAGCAGCTGGAGAAGGCCGTCAAGAGCCAGCTGACCAGCAAGCTGGACGCCGAGAAGCGGGACATCGACGCCGACGTCCAGGCCGGTGCCGTGTCCGTCGACCCGAAGACCGGCAGGGTCCTCGCGATGTACGGCGGCGTGGACTACGTGAAGCACTACACGAACAACGCGACGCGCCGCGACTACCAGCCCGCCTCCACCTTCAAGCCGCTGATCCTGGCCGCGGCCGTCGACAAGGACGCCGAGACACAGGACGGCACGCCGGTCACGGCGAAGACCATCTACGACGGCACCAGCAAGCGTCCCGTCGTCGACGACGGCAAGAAGGTCGGCTTCGCCCCGCCGAACGAGGACGACGTCGACTACGGAGACGTCACCGTCCAGACCGCGATGAACAAGTCCATCAACTCCGTGTTCGCCCAGCTGGGCGTCGACGTCGGCATGGACCAGGTCATGAAGACCGCGGGCGCCCTCGGCATGGACGTCGAGGGCGCCAAGCCGGTGCCCGCCCAGACCCTCGGCACGATGGGCGCGAGCCCGCTGGAGATGGCGGGCGTCTACGCGACGCTCGACAACCACGGCAAGAAGGTCACGCCGGCCCTCGTGAAGTCGGTCGAGCACAAGGACCGGGCGGTCAAGTTCCCGGACCCGATCGGCGACCAGGTCATCAGCCCCGAGGCCGCCGACACGGTCACCTCGGTGCTGACCGGCGTGGTCGACGACGGTACGGCCAAGACGTCCGTGCGCGACAACCCGGCCCGTGACGGCCAGCAGGTCGCGGGCAAGACCGGTACGTCCGACTGCAACAAGTCGGCCTGGTTCAGCGGCTACACGCCCAAGCTCGTCACCTCGGTGGGTGTCTTCGGCGAGGCGGCCAAGGCGGGCACCACCCGCTGCGGCAAGGACAAGCCGGTGAAGGTCAAGGCGTTCAGCCAGGTCACGCTGCAGGGCGCGGCCGGCGGTGGCCGGGTCAACGGCGGTGGCTTCCCGGCCCAGATATGGGCGACGTACACCTTCGGCGTGATGGGCGGTGTCTCCAAGTTCGACCTGGACACCGACCAGGGCGCGGCCGTCCAGCCGACGATCACGCCTACGGCCACTCAGCCGTCGACGACCCCGTCCGACGATCCGACCACCGAGGATCCGACGACGAAGCCGCCGACCACCAGCCCGCCGGCGGAGAGCAGCCCCGAGGAGACCCCGACCGAGAGCGAGGATCCTCCGACGCCGACCACCAGCGCACCGTCGCCACCGGACGGCATAGAACTACCGACGGACCCGGACGACCCACAGTCGGATCCGTAACCGGTGGCTACGACGCAGCCCCGCGCCCTGCAAGGGGCGCGGGGCTGTGACATGTGCGGCTCCGCCGCGTGGGCGCGGCCGGCCACGACCGGCCCGCAGTTCCCCACCGGCATCGCAGTAACGCCCTCAGTCCCCGTTGACCGAGTGGGCGATCCGGTCGCCGATCTCCTTGTCGATGTTCCGCCAGTACTGCAGCGCGCGCTCCAGCACGGGCCGGGACACATCGGCCCGCAGATGCCCGCTGACGTTCGACACCAGCCGCTCACGCTGGTCGTCGTCGAGGACCTGCCGGACCATCGTGCCCGCCTGCCCCCAGTCGTCGTCCTCCCGGTGCAGCTTGTACGCCTCGCGCACCAGCTCCCCGGCGGTCTGCCAGCTCGCCGGGTCGCCGAACTGCCCGTAGTCGGCCGCGGGTCCGCCGTACGAGTTGGGCGCGTACGGGCGGGCCGCGTTGGACGCCTCGTACCGCATCGGGCCGTCCTTGGCGTACGAGTTGACCGGTGAGTGCGGCCGGTTGGGCGGCAGCTGCGCGTAGTTGGGGCCGATCCGGTACCGGTGGGTGTCCGGGTACGAGAACAGCCGGCCCAGCAGCATCTTGTCCGGCGAGGGGCCGATGCCCGGCACCAGGTTGGACGGCTCGAAGGCGGCCTGCTCGATGTGGATGAAGTAGTCCTCGGGGTTCCTGTCGAGGGTCATCCGGCCGACGTCGATGAGCGGGTAGTCGCCGTGCGGCCAGACCTTCGTCAGGTCGAACGGGTTGAACCGGTAGTCCGCCGCGTCCTCGAACGGCATGATCTGGACCTTGAGCGTCCAGCTCGGCGCGTTCCCGGACTCGATCGACTCGTACAGGTCCCGGCGGTGCTTGTCCGCGTCCGAACCGGCGAGTTCGTCGGCCTCGTCCTGTGTGAGGAAGTCGATGCCCTGGTCGGTCTTGAAGTGGTACTTCACCCAGAACCGCTCACCGGCGCCGTTGATCCACATGTAGGTGTGGGACGAGTAGCCGTTCATGTGGCGGTACGTCTTCGGGATGCCTCGGTCGCCCATCAGCCAGGTCACCTGGTGCGCCGACTCGGGCGAGAGCGTCCAGAAGTCCCACTGCATGTCGTTGCTGCGCAGCCCGGTCGCCGGGTGGCGCTTCTGCGAGCGGATGAAGTCCTGGAACTTGATCGTGTCACGGACGAAGAAGACCGGCGTGTTGTTGCCCACCAGGTCGTAATTGCCGTGCTCGGTATAGAACTTGAGCGCGAAGCCGCGGGGGTCGCGCCAGGTGTCGGGCGAGCCCTGCTCGCCGGCGACGGTCGAGAAGCGCGCCAGCATCTCCGTGCGCTTCCCGGGCTGGAACAGATCGGCCTTGGTGAACTGGCTGACGTCATTGGTCACTTCGAAGAATCCGTACGCGCCACTTCCCTTGGCGTGCACCACCCGCTCGGGGACCCGCTCCCGGTTGAACTGGGCCATCTTCTCGATGAGGTAGTGGTCCTGGAGCAGGATCGGGCCGTCGGGACCGACGGTGAGCGAGTGTTCGTCGCTCTCCACCGGAATTCCGACGTTGTTCGTGGTGTACGGAGCCTTCTGGGGTGTCTGCGTCACGAGCGTCCTCCCGTCAAGAAGAGAGTCGTCAGGTCGCTTCCGCCACCCCAGCAGTCAACTCCGCCGACGGGATGTCGGCAACATTTGGACGCGGTCCAATTCCGGTTCGGGTCTCACCTGGCTGCCGGGGGGCGTCTCCCGTGGGTACCCCTCGATCAGGGATCGACTCGGCCGTGGTCCGACTCAGCCGTGGTTGAGCTCGAACCAGACCACCTTTCCCGTGCTGAGCCGGGTCGCGCCCCACCGTCTGGCCAGTTTGTTCACCAGGTAGAGCCCGCGGCCGCCCTCGTCCGTGGCGCGCGCCTGCCGCAGCCGCGGCAACTGCGGCACGTCGTCACCGACCTCGCAGCGCAGCACGTCCGTACGGAGCAGACGCAGCGTGACCGGCCGTGACGTGTAGCGCACGGCGTTCGTCACGACCTCGCTGACGAGCAGCTCCAGGGAGTCCGTGAGCTCCTCCAGACCCCAACGGGAGAGCGCCTTGCGGGCCAGCCTGCGGGCCCGGCCGGGCGCGGCGTCCTCGGGGTCCAGATGCCAGAACGCGACGTCGCTCGGCGCGATCCCGTCGAAGCGGGCGGCGAGCAGCGCGATGTCGTCGTCCCGGTCGCCCGGGCCGAGCATGTCGAGCACCTCGTCGCACAGGGCCTCGAGGGGCGGCGGATGGTCGGCGCCGGTCAGCTGCGCGGTGGCGGCGAGTTTCTCGCGCAGCTGTTCTATACCGGTCCACACGTCACGCAGCCGCGACTCGACCAGGCCGTCGGTGTAGAGCAGCAGGGTGGCGCCGGCGGGCGCGTCCAGCTCGACCGCCTCGAAATCCACCCCGCCCACACCGATCGGGGCACCCGGCGGTACGCGCAGGACCTCGGCCCGGCCGCCCAGGTGGAGCAGGACGGGCGGGGGATGGCCCGCGTTGGCGATGGTGATGCGGTGCGCGACCGGGTCGTACACCGCGTACAGGCAGGTCGCCATGCGGTCGGTGCCGAGGCGCTGGGCCTGTTCGTCCAGGTGGTGCAGAACCTCCTGCGGGGGCAGGTCGAGCCCCGCGAGGGTCTGTGCGGTCGTCCGCAGCTGGCCCATGATCGCGGCCGAGGTCATGGAGTGGCCCATGACGTCACCGACGACGAGGGCGACGCGGCTGCCGGGCAGCGGGATCGCGTCGTACCAGTCGCCGCCGACCCGGGCGGTCTCCGCGGCCGGGAGATACCGGGACGCCAGCCGCACGCCGGTCGGGCGCGGCAGCGTCTCGGGCAGCATCGTGCGCTGCAGCTCGTCCGCGATGTACGCCTCGCGCCCGTACAGCACGGCCTTGTCGATGCCGAGCGCGCTGTGCGTGGCGAGCTGGGCCGCGACGAGCAGATCGTCGGTCTCGAAGGCCGGCCGGTCCGGGCGGCGCAGGAACAGCGCGGCGCCGATGACGCGGCGGCGGCCGCGCAGCGGGGCGAGGATCGCCCGCTGGCCGCCGGGCACGGTC
>NZ_JAPWHT010000197.1:0-17779 GCF_027270795.1 Streptomyces sp. ActVer | reverse complement strand
ACATCGACCAGGGCGAGGTCGACTGGAACGCCTTCTTCGGCACACTCCGCGAACTCAACTTCGACGGAGTCGCCACCGCCTGCGTCTTCGCCTGGGAGGAACGCGCCCACGAGTCCTCGGCCTTCATGCTCGACCGCATCACCAAGGAACTCACCGTGTGACCGACCGCCCCACAAGGCCTACCTGAGACCCCTCCGGGAGCCGGGCGGTGGGCCTCGATGACATCGCTCATCGAGCCCCACCGCCCGGCTCCCCACCCGATCGACGACGGCCTCGGAGTCCTCCGGGAACAGCACGTACGAGGACATCGAGAAGACGATCATCCGACGGGCTCGGCCATGTCGCCGAGCAGACCGACAAGTTGGTGACAGCCGGCCGGAGACCGAACGCCCGTCACAAGGGTGCGACGACGACGAAGGAGCGGCTGTCGCGGTACAAGGTTGTCGCGCATGCTCAGGTAGAAGGACCGGGTGCGTCTCTCGAGTTCCGGACTGCGCAGTGCCTCGCCACACACCTGGATCGCGATGCGGCTCAGATCGTACGGCTGTCCCTCGCCCCGGTCGCGGGCCTCGGCCGCCATCGCCTCAAGCACCTCGGACGGCGAAGGGGTGGGATGGCGTTCCAGGAGTCGGTCGAACAGGTCCCGGATCAGGGCCAGGGCCTCGTCCGCGACGGCGTCGATGAGGTCGTCCCTGCTGCGGAAATAGCGGGAGACGGCGCTGGAGGACATGCCGGTCGCGGCGGTCCGCGAACAGCGTGCGTGCCGCGGGGTCGCAGAAGAGGGAGCGGACCATGTGGCGCGGGTCTGTGAGCGGGGAAAGCAGTGCGGCGGCCGGCCCATTCGATGCGAGAACGTCCAGACGGCGGTTGACCACATAGGCGACGGCCGCCGGGAAGCCGTCCATCAGCCGCTGCAGCTCTGAGTGCGGCACCCAGGAAGCCCCTTCCTGCCGCTTGCGCGGGATCAGGCACATGCTGACGAAAGCGAACGGCCCACGTCGAGGCCGTCGATTCCACGAAGGAACGATCATGACGCAGCCGTCCACCACGGACGTACCTAAGACAGTGCTGATCACCGGGGCCGGCAGCGGCATCGGCGAGGCCACTGCCAGACGCTTGGCAGCCGCCGGGCACCCGGTGGTTCTCGGCGCCCGACGAACCGAGCGGTTGGCCACCCTCGCCAAGGAGATCGAAGCCGTCGGCGGCAGCGCCCTCCCCCACAGCCTGGACGTGACCGACCCGCTCAGTGTGCGGTCCTTCGTCGCGGCCGCCCACGAGCGGTACGGTCGCGTCGACGTCCTGGTCAACAACGCCGGAGTGATGCCCCTGTCCCGCATGGACGCGCTCCGGACCGACGAGTGGGACCGCATGATCGACGTCAACCTGCGCGGAGTCCTGCACGGCATCGCCGCCGTCCTGCCGATCATGCGGACCCAGGGCGCCGGACACATCGTGAACATCGCCTCCGTGTCAGGACTGCGGGTCGACCCGACCGCCGCCGTCTACAGCGCCACCAAACACGCGGTCCGCGCCCTGTCGGAGGGCCTGCGCCAGGAGAGCCGCGAGCTCCGGGTCACCGTGATCAGCCCCGGCCTGACCCGAAGTGAGCTGGCCGACACCATCAACGACCAGGACACCAAGGACGCGGTCACCGGCCAGATGGGCATCGCCATCCCCGCCGCCGGGATCGGCGAAGCGGTCCACTACGCCATCTCCCAGCCCGCCGACGTCGACGTCAACGAACTCGTCGTCCGCCCCACCGCCCAAGGGTGAGCCGGACGCTTCCCGGCACAGAAGGGCAACCACAATGGTCACGGAAGACCAGGTACGCACCTGGATGGAGAGTTACGTACAGGCCTGGACCACCAACAGCAAGAAAGACATCACCGACCTGTTCACGCCGCAGGCCGAGTACCACGAGTGGCCGTACGAGACCGACTGGATCGGCCGCGACGCGATCATCAAGGGCTGGCAGAGCCGCGCACCGTGGCAGAAGGGCGGCTGGGACTTCGACTGGTCCATCCTCACCGTCAACGGTGACACAGCAGCGATCGAAGGTACCGGCCGCTACAAAGAGCTGGGCACCTTCGCCAACCTCTGGACGGTGACGTTCGACAAGAGCGGCAAGTGCACCGTGTTTCGCATGTGGAACAACGAGATCCGACCTGCACGAGCCCCTGCCAACTCAGCGCCACAGGTCACAGAGCAGGCCGATCCCTGCCGGGACATGTGAAGGGTGAACCCGTGTCAAGGCCGCGCACCACCCTCGCCCTGACTCGCTACGAGGCCCCGTTCCTCCAAGGCCGTCAGCACCCGCTCGCCGATCTGCTCGGCGGAGCCGACGGCATGGATCGTCAGCAGTCTGGTGGCGTAGTAGGCGAGGAGCGGGGCGGTCTGGTTGCGGTAAACCTGTTGCCGGTTCCGGATGACCTGCTCGGTGTCGTCCGCGCGGCCGCGGCTCAACAGCCTGCTCACCACGACGTCTTCGGGGGCGGTGAACTCCAGGACAGCGTCGATCCCGCCCTCCACATCGGGGAGCATCGACTCAAGTTCCTCCGCTTGTTGCACGGTTCGTGGGAAGCCGTCGAGGAGGAAGCCCCGCTGCGCGTCCGATTCCGCCAGCCGTCGGCGGATCATCTCGCCCGCGATGTGATCGGGGACCAGTTCACCCGTGTCGAGATACCGCTGGGCGTCCTGCCCCAGTGCTGTCCGACGGCTGACGTGTTCGCGGAACAGATCGCCGGTGGAGATGTGAGGGATACCGAAATCCTTGCGGAGGATCGTCGCCTGGGTGCCCTTGCCTGCGCCAGGAGGGCCGATGAGCACAAGTCGCATCTGCGTACGGAACCTTCCGATCAAGCCGCATCCATGACGTGCCGGAACGGCGTCGCTCCTGCCCAGTGGGGCGGGTTCCATAGTCAACAGGCCCGGCCTGTAAGCGTCTACACCGTCCCGCTCGCTGTCTCCTCCTCCGCAACCCGATAGTCACCGGGCTTGAATCGCTTCGTCTGCCACCCGTAGGAGACAGTCGCACCCGGCCACAGCGTGTCGATGCGGCCGTCCGCTGACTGGTACCAGCTGCGGCAACCGCCGGACACCCAGACGGTCTTCCTCATCGACCGCTGAGTCTTTCCGTAGGCGCTCGCCTGAACCTCCGGGCGCAGTTCGAGAGCCCCTGTCCCCTTCGCGCGCGCGTGCTTGATGGCGCCGACGATGTAGCGGGTCTGGGCCTCGATCATGAACACCACCGAGTTGTGCCCGAGTGCGGTGTTCGGGCCCAGCATCATGAAGAAGTTCGGCAACGCCGCGGTCGCGATGCCGAGCTTGGTGGCGGCGCCGTCCCATGACGATCGTGTCGCCCCGGCGCGGTGAGCCGTCCGCCGCGACGACCGCGCCCGTCGTGATCTCGCGCAGGCCGGTCGTGACCAGTTCGACGTTGCTGCGCTGAAGCGCGGGGAACCAGTCGTCCGAAACGAGCCGGCGCTTGCACCCGGGGGCGCAGTCGGGCGTCGGCACTGCCCTCATCGTCTCATCGGATACGGACTCCTTGAGGAAGTCCAGTGCTCGCTGCCGGTGGCACTCGACGACCTTGGGGTCTCCGTGGAACCCCCGGGCCAGTGTCTCGAACTCCCAGTACGTCGCCCAGCGTCGCAGCCGCTGTACGAGGGGCAGCCGACCGTAGAGACGGCGCCGACGCGGAGGGATCTCCCCATCGCCGCGAGGCGTCACCCAGTGTGGTGTCAGCTGGAACACGTAGAGCTTTTCGGCCTGTTCGGCCAGGTGGGGAACGAACTGAACCACGCTCGCACCCGTTCCGATCACCGCGACATGACGTCCGGCGAAGTCGTGGTCGCGGTCCCGCACCAAGCCGCAGGCGAAGGCGGTGCAGGAGCTGGCGGCCGTGCTCGGCGTCGACGTGCTGCAGCTGCTGGCACCCGGAACACCGGTCACGCTCGTCACGCCGCGCGCACCTGAGGCTGCCCCCAGGACGACGTCACTGCCGCGCTGGGCATCAGCCGCAGTCTCTACGCCGCCGTCGAGCAGGGTAAGCGTGCCCGAAACGGCCGCGCTCGCCGCGGCCCTGCACACCTCGGTCGACCAGGTCCGCCGGGCGCTGCCGCCGTCGCCGGCGTGACGGCTCAGCCGCCGGGCCCGAGGAAGAGTCGGCGGCCCGAGCTTGGGCGCCCCGGCCCCTCCACCGTCCGAGCGCGAGAAGTACAGAGGTTCTGGCCTGTCCGGTGCAACGCAGGTCAGCAGCGGGGTAGCACGCCCAGGAGGGCTGCGGTCAGGGCCAGCTTCAGGGAGTCCTTCAGCTCCAGGTGGAAGCGGGCCAGGTCGGGCTCGGCCTGGTAGGCCGCCTGCAGGCTGGGTGGGGGTGTGCTGTACGCCGACAGCGCGCCGGCCATGACCATGGTTTGCAGGCTGAACAGTGTCGCGTTCTCGCCCAGCTCCGGCAGGTACTTCTGGATCAGGGCGGTCATGGTTGTCAGGCGGTCCAGGGAGGCGCGCTTGTAGCGTGCCACGACCTCGACGGAGACGTTGTGTTCCAGGACGCTGCCCTGTGCGCCGAAGAGGTCGCACAGCACCACTCGGCCGGAGAGTGAGCGGCTGAGGATCTCGGCCACCGCTGCCGCCCGCTCGGCCATGGGTAGCTCTTCGTCGATGCCGGCGGCCAACTCGTCTGCCAGTTCCGTCAGCCACTCCTGCAGGAACTGGTCCAGCAGTTCCAGCAGCACCGCCTCGCGAGACTCGAAGTAGCGCAGCACGTTCGGCTTCGCCAGGCCTACCCGGCGGCTGAGCTCGTTCAGAGTGACCGCAGCCACGGGCATCTCGTCGAGCATCGCCGACGCCATGTCGAGGATCGCCCGTCGGCGGATCTCCCGCTGCTCTTCGGTTCGCGCCCGCTGGAAAGTCACGATCACCAGCCTAACTTAGGTACCTTCGGTACGTTGACAACATACCGAAAGTACTTTAACGTCGTCGACACAAGATACCTTCGGTACGTTAGTTGATTGGGAGCCTGGCATGAGCGAGAAGTGGACGACGGAGAACATTCCGGACCAGCGCGGGCGGGTGGCCGTGGTGACCGGGGCCAACACCGGACTGGGGTACGAGACCGCCAAGGCGCTCGCCGAGCGCGGGGCGTCCGTGGTGCTCGCCGTGCGCAACGTCGAGAAGGGCGAGCAGGCCGCGGCCCGCATGACCGGCGACGTGACCGTGCAGGCGCTGGACCTGACCTCGCTCGACTCCGTCCGGAGGGCGGCGGCGGCGCTGCGGTCCCGGCTCGACCGAATCGACCTGCTGATCAACAACGCCGGCGTGATGTACACCCCGAAGCAGACCACCCGGGACGGCTTCGAGATGCAGTTCGGCACCAACCACCTCGGCCACTTCGCGCTCACCGGGCTGCTGCTGGACCTGATGCTGCCGGTGCCCGGCTCGCGCGTGGTGACGGTCACCAGCACCGGCCGCCGCATCCGGGCCGCGATCCACTTCGACGACCTGCAGTGGGAGCGGTCGTACGGCCGGGTCGGCGCCTATGGTCAGTCCAAGCTGGCCAACCTGATGTTCACGTACGAGCTGCAGCGCCGACTCTCCACGCACGGCACCACCGTCGCGTTGGCCGCACACCCCGGCATGTCCAGCACCGAGCTCGCCCGCAACACCCCCGCGGCCCTCCGGCTTCCGCTCACCTGGCTCGCGCCGCTGATCACCCAGACGCCGACGATGGGCGCGCTGCCGACCCTGCGCGCCGCCACCGACCCCGCCGCGCTCGGCGGCCAGTACTACGGTCCCGGCGGACGCAACGAGGTCATGGGCCACCCCCGGCTGGTCACCTCCAGCCCACAGTCGTATGAGGCAGCCGTCCAGCAGCGGCTGTGGGCCGTCTCCGAAGACCTCACCGGGGTGAAGTTCCCCGTCGTTCAGTCCAAGCAGAACTCGATTCCCTTCGGGTCAGCCATCACGATGTAGCTTGCGCCGGCAGGAGGCGTCGGCTCGTCGCGGCGCAAGCGGGTGGCGACGAGACCGACGAGGCGCTCGCACTCCGCTTCGAGCGCGGCCATCCGCTCGTCGCCGTGCACGTCGGGTGCAGTGCGTACGTCAAGGCGCAGGCGGTTGTTGGCTGTCTTGACCTCGGGCACCTGCTGAAAGAAGATCCGAGGACGTACACCCACAGGCGCCTCCAGACGTCCACCCAGACCCCTCATCAGACCGCCTGGTGGCGGCCGGGCTGCTCAAGGGGCGGGGCCGACAGCGTAGATGCCACCCATGTCCTGGCAGCGGTTGAGCCGACTGGGGGTGGCGGGCGAGAGTGTGCGGGCTGCGCTGGAGGAGATCGCCAAGGCCGATCCCAACTGACTGCTGCCGCTGATCCAGCCCGACTGGGCCAAACGATACGGCCGGAAAGTCGAGATCGGGAAAGTTGCTGTGTGAACGTGCCGAGGAGTTCGGCGGGGGCGGGCAGAAACTTCTCGCCGCGGCCCGGCCGTCCGATGCCCACACCCCGTCTGCGGATATTGCGACAGGGAGATCCTGCGACAGGTCTGAATCCACCAGTGCTACTGGGATCGCGAGGGACAACTGCGCCGGCGGGAGGGCACGGCTCGAACCGGGAAGGCACACCCCGGCGCTCACGGAGGAATCGAACAGCTCCGGTACCCACTGCGACGGCTCCCCGCGATTGCTGCCAGACCCCGAATAGCGCCGCCTTGGCCACCGAACTCAGGTGGGCGGCTCGCTGCGCACCCGGGGGCCACCCTTCTCCACCGGCTCCAGAAGCTGCGGGCGATCTGAGGCGATCACCATCCGGTTCGGACTCAGGGCTTCCAGGTGCGCAGGAAGGAGGCGATCCGGGCGGCGGTGCAGCGCGGGTTGTTCAGCTCGTGGGCGAGTGCGGTGAGCTGTTCGCGGGTGGGGTTGACGGGGATGTTGCTGGCCTCGAGATACATGACTGCGGCGGCGCAGGCGACGGTGAGGTTGGAGCGCTCCAGCCAGCGGCATCGGCCCAGGGTGTGCACCAGGGCGGCGGCGCGGGAGTAGGCGCCGTCGTAGACGGGTGTGCCGAGGAGTTCGCCGCGGTGGCGGGCGACGGCGGCGATGGGGACGCCGTAGTCGTCGGCGGCCGGGTCGCGGTGGCCGGCCCGTTCCGCCACTTCGAAGATCCAGGATTCGTCGACGTGCAGGATCACGCGGCGGCGCCCGGCTGCGGCTCGGCGTACGGAGCGTCGAGCTGCTGCTCCAGCTCGTCGAGGAACATGCCGTGCTCGTCGATGAGGCGCTGGGCCGCGGCCATACCGGCGGCGCGGGCACCGGTGGTGTCCTCGATGATGAGCCGCTCCACGTACTTGTTGAAGTCCAGCCGGCGGGCGGCCGCGGCAGCCTTGCCGGCCGCGAGCACATCCTCTTCAAGCCGGACCTGCGTCTGCTTCTTCCCGGAAGTCACACCAACATGGTAGCAGGGTGGTAGCAAGCGGGTGGCGGGAGGCGGG
Organism: Streptomyces sp. ActVer; assembly: GCF_027270795.1. Lineage (NCBI taxonomy): Bacteria > Bacillati > Actinomycetota > Actinomycetes > Kitasatosporales > Streptomycetaceae > Streptomyces > Streptomyces sp. ActVer. Next base: position 10,289 of record NZ_JAPWHT010000197.1, on the reverse strand, counting down.
ATCCAACCCGCCTGTCCGTTCCCTGTCTGTCTGCGCTTTCCCGCCGAGTCTGCAGAGTGAAGTGAACGGGTCCGGGACGGCCTGCGCAGCCAGTTGCTTCACCGTCCCGCGGGGAGGATCGGACCAGTGGCGGTAGCGGGTTGAGGGTTGCGCTCGGTGCAGGCATCCGTGCGTTCGTCCAGCGGTGGGTTTGCCGGAAGGGGCCGCGGCAGTGCCGCACTGTCCCGTGAAGCCGTGGCGAGCTGTTGGTTGATGCTGGGGCTCTCGCGCTTGACAGGCAGTCAGGATTGCTGGACATGACCGAAGAGGGCAAGGGCTTCGGCGGGGTCCGGGCTCACAAGGCGTTCCAGACCGGCCGTCGTGAACTTCGCCCATCTGCCGGCCCGTGCCCACATCTGCTCCTCGAAGGCGCTGACGGCCTCGTCCAGATGTCCAGGACCGGGGGCGGCGGCGATGGACTCGGCGAGTTCGGCGCCTTCCAGCATCGCGAGGTTCGCACCCGCCCCCCAAGGGGGGCATCAGATGGGCGGCGTCGCCCAGTAGCGTCACCCCGCGGACGTGGGTCCAGGTGTGGGACACGGGCAGGACGTAGAGGGGGCGGTGGACGAACACGGTGCCGTGGCGGAGGAGGTCGAGGACGGGAGCGGCCCAGCCGTCGAACAGAGCCGGCAGGCTCGATCGCACGGCCTCGACGTCGTCCAGGGCAAGGTCCGTGCGCCAGTCCAGCGGCGCGCGGAACTGGACGTACACCTTGACGTGGTCGCGTCATCTGAAAGATCCCCTCGCCCCACACCGAGATCATCACGACACGAGGCGAGACACGGAACCCAGTTCCAGACACGCCCTAGTTTGATGTGTCCGGCGAGGTGAAAGACGGCCTGTTCGACTGCCGAACCGACCACCTGCGCCGACTCTCTATCCGCGGTCAGCGCCGCCCACCCAGGATGATCTTCCAGACGCGCGTTGCCACCTGCAGATTGAGCCGGGTGTCCACATCCGCCAAATCGCGGTCGCTGATCTCACGGATGCGCTGCAGCCGGTAGCGCAGGGTGCTGCGGTGGACCGTCAGCGCGGCGGCCGCATCGTCGTAGTTGCCTCCGCAGTCGAAGTAGCGCGAGAGCGTCTCCACCAACTCCGTGTCGTGCCCCGCGTCTGTAGGGTCTCGCCTCTTGTGGCACAGGACCTGCTCGCCGACCAGCCGTTCCTTCGGCTGTCTCAGACCGAGGGCACCGCTGCTCAGTCTCACGCACGTGGCACTTCCTCGTGTCGTCGATCGACGGATCGGGCTCGGCAGGCCTTGGCGCCACGACGCCGAGTGGGCCCAGGGCATCCCTGAGCCGGCGTTGACGCGCAAGGCTGTTGTGAGCGTTTCGGGGTCGGGCTGACGCGGACGGCGCATGCCCTGGGCAAGCGGATCGACCAGTTGCGGCGCACTTGCGGGTGCGCCAGATCGAGCTGAGGTCGGACGGCGATGAGGTGGCCATCTCGGATCTGCGGGCACACCATGCGCTAACCGCTAACCGCTAACCGCTAACCGCTAACCGGAAACCGGAAACCGGAAACCGACAGGTTCCCGAATTCCTGGAGGGGATCGAGCGTGAACCTGTTGGTCCTCTCGGGGCATAGGCGGGGTTGTGCGACGGGTTCAGCGACTTCGCGGGCATTCTCGAGCATCCGGTGTCGGCGGCTGATGCGCCGTCAACGGCGAACTGACCAGCCGGAATGGTGAAGCCCACTGAAGTACTAACAGCCCAGCGAGCGGCGCCGCCAGTAGACGAACCTCTCCAGTGGGTCGCTTCCGTGCTCGCCCACCAGCAGGCCACTGCCCTGAGCACAGGACGACAGAAGGCCAAGCCTTACGCCGTTGCGCTCCTCGACGCCCTACCGCGGGCGGAGCGGCGCGCGGCTGCCTACGATCCGGCAGATGTCACAGGTCCGTGATACGGATCCCGGCGTGCGCCTTGTAGCGGCGGTTCACCGAGATGAGATTGGCCACGAGGGCCTCGACCTGGTGGGCGTTGCGCAGTCTGCCGGCGTAGATGCCACGCATGCCGGGGATGCGGTCGATGAGTGCCTGCACGGTGTCTGTGTCGGCGCGGTCATCCCCGAGGACCAGGACATCGGTCTCGATCGACTCGATTCCGGGGTCGGTCAGCAATGTGGCTGACAGGTGGTGGAACGCGGCCGTGAGCCGGGCTTCCGGTAGGAGAGCGGCGGCCTGCTCGGCAGCGTTGCCCTCGTCGGGGCGGAGGGCGTGGGCCCCCTGGAGTCGAAGCCGAGAGGGTTGACGGAGTCGATGACGAGTTTGCCCGCCAGGTCCTCGCGCAGTTCCTTGAGGGTGGCCGCGTGTCCCTCCCAGGGCACGGTGACGATCACGATGTCGCTGTGCCGCGCGACCTCGCGGTTGGAGTGCCCGGTGACGTTGAAACCGAGTTCGGAGGCCGTACCTCGGGCGCGCTCGGGTAGCCGGGAGCCGATGGCGACCGGTTGTCCGGTGCGGGCGAGGCGGTAGGCGAGGCCACGGCCCTGAGGCCCGGTACCTCCGATGATGCCGACGGTCTGCTGGGCGATGTCGAGGGTCTCGGAGCCTGCTCGTACCTGCTGGGGTGCGGTGATCGGGGTGTCGGTGGAGCTCACGGTTCGTATTCCTTTCCGGGTGGGTCTAGCGGTGGGGCATCGAGGGAAGCTGGACGGCCGACTCGAAGACGGCGCGGGTGTATCGGCCGACACCGAGTCGGTGGGCGAGCCGGAGATCGTCGAGAGTGTCGACGTCAAGACGGACGCTGGGCGCCTGCAGGTCGGTGATCTCGACTGCCCCGCCGCGTCGGTGACGGCGGCGGGAGCCTTGCTCAAAGGCGGGGTTCAGCCATCGCGGGCGGCTTGCCGAGAGCAGAGTGGTGCCCTCTCCCCTGTGATCCGCGAGGAACGCCTGGTCGTGGGTGGCCGCCGATGCCAGAACGTCGTTCAGCTCGGTGCTCCGCAAGGCCGGCAGATCGGCGGTAAGAACAGCGATGGGACGCCTCCCGGCCAGCGTGTCCGCGTAGGAGGCCGCCATACGGATCGCTGCGTTGAGTCCGTATGACGGGTCGTGGACGACCGTGGCTCCTTGGGAGCGTGCCTCGGCGCCCGCTTCCCGATCGCCAGTCACGACGATGACGTGAGCGACGTCGGCGGTGCCGAGCACGGCTTCCAGGGTGTCTCGGAAGAAGGCGTGCGCGAGCTTCTCGCGTGATGTTCCGGGCCAGGCGGCCAGGCGGCTCTTGGCTCGGTGAAAGGGCTTGACCGGCAGCACAATCGTCCAGTTGACAGCCATGGCGTTCACTCCGTCTGCGGGGCACTGGGCGTCACAGGGTCCGAGGTGGCGTCCGTCAACGGCAGCAGCTCCGGCAAATGGCCGTCGGAGGCCTCCGCCGCTCGCTGCCGTTCCTGAGGTACCTCGCCGTAGAGCGTGGTGCGGGGTTTCGCTGGGCGGTCGGCCGCCTCGGCCACGGCCACCAGGTCGCGGACCGACTTGTACGAGCCGTACGACGAACCCGCCATCCGCGAGATCGTCTCCTCCATCAGCGTGCCGCCGAGATCGTTCGCCCCTGAGCGGAGCATCTCCGCCGCGCCCTCCGTACCCAGCTTGACCCAGCTGGTCTGGATGTTCGGGATCCAGGGGTGGAGCAGCAGGCGGGCCATCGCCGTCACCGCCCTGTTGTCCCGCATGGACGGGCCGGGGCGGGCGATGCCGGCCAGGTACACCGGGGCGTTGGTGTGGATGAAGGGGAGCGTCACGAACTCCGTGAAGCCGCCGGTGCGTTGCTGGATTCCGGCCAGCGTGCGCAGGTGGCCCAGCCAGTGGCGTGGCTGGTCCACATGGCCGTACATCATCGTCGAGGAGGACCTGATGCCGACCTCGTGCGCGGCCTCGATCACCTCGATCCAGGTCGCCGTCGGCAGCTTGCCCTTGGTCAGCACCCAGCGGACCTCGTCGTCGAGGATCTCGGCGGCCGTGCCGGGGATGGAGCCGAGGCCGGCCTCCTTGGCCGTCGTCAGCCACTCGCGGATGGACATGCCGGTGCGGGTCGCACCGTTGACGACCTCCATCGGGGAGAAGGCGTGGACGTGCATGCCGGGCACCCGCTCCTTCACCGCGCGGGCGATGTCGAAGTACGCCGTCCCCGGCAGGTCCGGGTGGATTCCGCCCTGCATGCAGACCTCCACCGCGCCGACCTCCCAGGCCTGCTGGGCCCGGTCGGCCACCTGGTCCAGGGACAGGGTGTAGGAGTCGGCGTCCGTGCGCCGCTGGGCGAAGGCGCAGAAACGGCAGCCCGTGTAGCAGACGTTGGTGAAGTTGATGTTCCGCGTGACGATGTACGTCACGTCGTTGCCGACCACCGACTTGCGGACGTCGTCGGCGATCCCGGTCAGCGCGTCCAGGGCAGGCCCGTCGGCGTACAGCAGCGCGAGGGCCTCCGCGTCGGTCAGCTTCGTGGGGTCGTCTGCGGCTGTACGCAGCGCGTCCCGTACGTCCGTGTCGATGCGCTCGGGCACCATGCCGGGGGCGGCCGCCTCGCGCAGGGCGCCCCAGTCGCCGTAGACCTCGTCGAAGTCGTCGCGGCGGTCGGACGTACGGCCCTCGGTGTCGATCGTGGCGTGCAGATCCGTACGGCCGGACGGGACGAAGACCTCCTCAGGTTCCTGCCAGGGCAGCCCCTGCGGGAGGGCGTCGGGGCGTGCGAGGCCCGTCTCCGGGTTCGCCAGCGCCGCCACGTGCGGCCGCAGCCGCGGGTCCAGCCAGGGCTCGCCGCGCTGCACGAACTCGGGGTACACGCAGAGACGTTCCCGCAGCTCGAAGCCGGCGGCGCGCGAGCGTTCCGTGAGCTCCTCGATCTGCGGCCACGGGCGCTCGGGGTTCACATGGTCGATGGTGAGCGGGCTGACCCCGCCCCAGTCGTCGATCCCCGCCCCGATCAGGCGCTCGTACTCGCTGTCGACGAGGTTCGGCGGTGCCTGGATGTTGGCGGCCGGGCCCATGATGAGACGGGCGACGGCGACGGCGGCGACCAGTTCGTCCAGCTCCGCGTCCGGCATGCCGCCCATCGCGGTGTCCGGCTTGGCGCGGAAGTTCTGGATGATCAGCTCCTGGACGCTGTGATACGCCCGTGCCGTGCGCCGGAGCCCGAAGAGGGACTCGGCGCGCTCCTCGTACGTCTCCCCGATCCCGATGAGGATGCCGCTCGTGAAAGGCACCGACGAACGCCCGGCGTCCTCCAGCACCCGCAGCCGTACGGCGGGTTCCTTGTCCGGGGAGCCGTGGTGCGGTCCGCCGGGCTCGGACCAGAGCCGCTCGGCGGTCGTCTCCAGCATCATCCCCATGCTCGGCGCGACGGGCTTCAGCCGCTGGAAGTCGGTCCAGGACAGCACGCCCGGGTTGAGGTGGGGCAGCAGGCCCGTCTCCTCCAGGATGCGGATGGAGATGGCCCGGACATAGGCGATGGTGTCGTCGTAGCCATGGGCGTCCAGCCACTCCCTGGCCTCCGGCCAGCGGTCCTCGGGCTTGTCACCGAGGGTGATCAGGGCTTCCTTGCAGCCGAGCGCGGCGCCCTTGCGGGCCACGTCCAGGACCTCGTCGGGGGACATGAACATGCCGTGGCCGGCCCGGCGGAGCTTGCCGGGCACGGTCACGAAGGTGCAGTAGTGGCACTTGTCCCGGCACAGCCGGGTGAGGGGGATGAAGACGCTCTTCGAGTACGTGATGACACCGGGACGGCCCGCCTGTGTGAGGCCCGCGTCCCTGACCCGGGCGGCGGACGCGGTGAGGTCGTCCAGGGCCGGGCCGCGGGCCTGGAGCAGCACCGCGGCCTCAGAGACGTCGAGGGCGACGCCGTCCCGGGCACGTTTGAGAGCGCGACGCATGGAGTTCTCGGTGGGGCCGGTGGGCGCAGTCGCGCTGTCGGAGTCGGCCATGCTGCTCAAGGGATTCCTCTCGGATGGCATCAGTGGGTGGTGTCAGGCGTGCGCAGCCTGTCCGACGAACCACTGAGAGGGCGGTGCGTGAGTTGATGTCCGTTTCCGGGCGAGGTTGGGGGCAGGGGTCTGGCTGCGCGGCAAGCGGATCGGGCGCGCATCGCCCGCAAGGGCGTCGAGTCCAGCGAACGCTGAGGGCGACGCCGTTGGGTCATCGAGCGGGCGATGTGCGCCACGAGGCGCTCTGTTGGTGAGCGCCATGGCCCCTCTTCGGATCTGAACCAGCTGTGCCGCGTCAGTGCTCCTGGGCAGCCGGCTCCACAACAAAGACCGGGATCTCCCGGTCCGTCTTCTTCTGGTAGTCGGCATAGTCCGGGAACGCCTCGACGGCGCGAGCCCACCAGACGGTCTTCTCGTCCCCGGTCACCTCGCGTGCCACCATGTCCTGGCGCACCGGGCCGTCCTGAAGCTCCACCCGGGGGTCGGCCACCACGTTGTGGTACCAGACCGGATGCTTGGGGGCTCCTCCCATGGAGGCGACGGCGACGTAGGAGCCGTCGTGCTCCACCCGCATGACCGGGGACTTGCGGATCTTGCCGCTCTTCGCGCCCACGGTGGTCAGGATGACGACAGGCAGGTCCCGCCCCGCCTCCGGACCCATCAGCTCGTTCAGCGTCAACCCTTCCGTACCACCAGAGCTTTCGTACAGCTCCACCTGGTCACGTACCGGTTGCATCGCGCTCGGCTCATACTCGCCTTTAAGTGGCATGTCGCTTATCTCCATACTGTCGAAGAGTTTTCGTTTGTACTGGTTCCGATGCCGAAACCGGCCGCGAGCCGGGTGTGTCCGCACCGCAGGTGGGCCAGCACCGGCCGAGCCTGCCGGTCCGCCGGGAGCCGACGCCATCGGGTACTGAGCTCACACCGCCGGGCAGCCGGCAGGCGGGACAGGAACCGAAGGGTCGAGCTGGACAGATCCAGCCCCGGATAGGCAGGCACATGAAGCTCCGGGCGGACCGGTTGCTCTTGGTCGACAACCCATCTACCAGGAGCTTCACCTCTTCCCGCACGCGGCCCCCACACCAACTCACGCCACCGTCAGCCAGGTTGGCAAAGGCCCAGTGGTGCGGAGCGATCCCTTATCCGTGTCACTAGCGTATCGAATATATCTAGAGGTGCAACATTGGAGCATCAATTAATGAGGCACTCGTAGCGTTCACGTATCATCTACAAGGGAGCCGGGTAGCGAACCAGACAGGAGACAGACATGGGCCGAGCACTGCGGGCAGATGCCGAGCGCAGTGTGCGCGCGATCCTGGAGGCGGCCGAGCGGGTCCTCGCCCAGGACGCCGGCGCCTCCATGGAGCAGATCGCCGAAGCGGCGGGGCTGACGAGGATCACGGTGCACCGCCGGTTCGCGAACCGGCAGGCGCTGCTGGAGGCGCTCGCCGTGTCCGCGAAGCAGCAGATCATCGACGCGATCGAGGAAGCCCGGCCCGACTCCGCCCCCGCGCTCGTGGCGCTGTACCGGGTGACCGCGAACGTACTGCGGGTCAAGAACACCTGGCGCTTCACCCTCAGCCACGCCACGGCCCACACCCCCGCCGCCGCGGTCGCCCTCTGGGCCGAGATCGACGCACACACCGTGAAACTCCTGACCCGTGCACGGGGAGAGGGACTGCTCGCTCCGGACGCGGACCTGGAGTGGACACGGCAGGTGTACTACGCCCTCCTCAACGAAGCCCTCAACAGGCCCGGCGCCGATCAGGATCCAGCAGCGCAGGACCCGGACACGCTGGCCGCGCTCGTCATCGACACCCTGCTGCATGGCGCAGGACCGCGAGGCTGAGTCACGGCTGCTTGGCGCATGCCAGGTCCCCTGTCGGCCACCAGCTCGCCCTGATGGAGTGCGCCGTCGATCGAGTTCCTGTGCTCAGGCTCAGGGCCTGCGGCAACGGACGCGGAGACTCCGCCCCGAGTGCCGGACTTCGGCCATCTCCTCAGGTGTCACACCAGCTCAACGACACCCACGAGCAAACGGACCCCCACTCACGAGTGAAGATGACCAAGCCCTACTGGCTACCGGAAAAGTTCTGCGTTTTCCGTGATCCAGTCAGGAACGGAGCGGGGGGGCCGCCCAAGCACGGCCTCGACGGTCGAGGTCGTTTCGGTGCTGGCGCCCGACGCAAAGGCCTCGACGTCGATGCCGAGAAGGATTCCGACGATCATGTCGGGCAGTCCGAGTGACAGCAGCAACGCTCGCTGCTCGTCGGGAGTTCGGTGCGTGTACTTCACCGTGCGCCCGATCGCCAGCGAAAGGTGCTCCGCGATGGCATCCATGCTCAGCCCGCCAGGCCCGGTGAGGTGGTAGGGCCTGCGGACCGAGCCACTCGCTTCGCCGCTCAGGATCAGACGGGTTGCCACATCTGCGACATCGCGCACATCAATGAGGTTCGCGGGCACAGTTCCAGCAGCTCCGCCCCACAGGTTGTTCTTGATGAGCTCCGCCTGGGCGCCGATGACCGCACTGAAGGTCATGGGTCGCAGCAGGCTGTAGCCGATGTCGACCTTGCCGAGGTGGTCCTCTACCTGCAAGTGCCAGTCGATTGGGTGCATGCGGGAAGGCCAGGTCCACGAACTCACCTTCACCACATGCTCGACTCCGGCGTGGGCGGCTGCGTCGATCAGCGCTATCTCCTGATGAGCTTGGTCATCGGAACTGCCCAAGGTGATGACCAGGACGCTTGCGCCGTCAACAGCGGACGCTATCGAGTCGGCGTCCGCGTAATCGATTTGGCGACTCGTGGTCCGGGCACGGGCGGTGTCCAGGTCTGACGGTGTCCGGCTCAGTGAACGTACAGCGGTTCCTGCATTGGAAAGTCCCTCGACGATCACGCGGCCGACCCGTCCTGTCGCGCCGGCGACGGCAACGAGCCCCTGCCTTGATACTTCATTCATATTGGCATCTGCCTTCTTTTAGTAGTTACGGCTCGGGCTGGGCGCGGAGTGCGCCGACACCGGCAACAACGGCTGACATGGCTACCGCTGCCGCGAGGACGCTGGTGCGTGGGGCAATGTCCCGTCGGATTCCCGAAGCGACCAAGGCGACGGCGTCGACCGCATCCACTACGACGTTCAGCTTCAGGTACGCCCGGGGATTGGTGACCGTGTCGAGCCGTAGCAGTCCCAGACCGAGAGCGGCATTGCGGATCGCGAACATCCGCCCGTACGCGACGGCGGGGCTCCCTCGCATCTCCATCCCGAAGACCTGTGCGATGGCGCCGGGAGTTGCCAGGTGGCTGGCGACGACGAACCTGCCGGTGGTCAGCAACTTGAGCCAGACGGACGGCGGTATCGGAGCAGGAGGGGGACTCGCCATGCGAGGGCTCGCTTTCGTCGGGTCGGATGGAGGCGCAAGCACCTCTGCTATGAAAACACTAGTTACCAGGATTAAACAAGTTACTAGTGAGCTGCTACCTTGGTGTCAGCCAGGTTTTGCGGAAGGAGTGGCTGTGACTGACGAAGTCGCCCCGTACTGTCCGTACTTCGGTGCCGCGATGGAGACACTGAGCAAGCGATGGGCCGGGCATGTGCTTCGCGCGCTGGTGCCGGGTCCGATGAGGTTCAACGCGGTGGCGTCGGCCATCCCCTCACTGACCGAGAGCACCTTGTCGCAGCGTTTGAAGGAACTCGAGAGTGCAGGATTGATCGATCGAGCGATCTATAACGAACATCCCGTGCGCGTCGAGTACGCGCTGACCGACAAGGGCCGCGCGCTAGGCGATGTGCTGTTGCAACTGAATGGCTGGGCGCTGGAATGGATCACCCTGGCCGACGGGACGACGTCGCACTGACGACTGGGGCGCCATCGCCGTGATGCGATGCAGGAGCGGAGGGTGGGGCCTCGCTCCGCGTGACCCTCCGCCGGATGCTGGAGGTGTGCTCGTCAGTCAGCCTTTCCCAGCCTCAGGTCCACCCGCTGATCGCGTGCCATATTTGCCTCCCCCCGCCTACGGGGCGATGGGGCCGTTGTTCCTGTCCGGGTGTGCCGACAGGACGTAGCGGGTGGCGGAGACGTTGGACAGGCCGAAGAGGTCCATCAGCCGGACGGGGTCGGCGCTGTGGCGCGCCTCGGGCGCAAGCGTCCTGCGAGCAACCGCGCGGTCCGGCCAGGGACTGAGAGCGTTGTGGCCAACCGAACCGCAGCTCGAAGAGCTGCGGTTCGGTTGGCCACAACGCTCTGAAGCTTCCCCTTGATCATGGACACCTGGAGACTGGGACGTGAGGTTCCAGAGGAAGTAGCACCAGGTGGGAAGCAATTACACGAAGCGGGACAC
>NZ_JAPWHT010000196.1:0-17896 GCF_027270795.1 Streptomyces sp. ActVer | reverse complement strand
TCCGCCGCCCGCGCCGACGTCAGCCTCGAAGAACTCACCAACCACATGGCAGGCGGCGCCGAACTCGCCGCACTCAAACACGAGTTGGCCCAGGTCCGCGGCGTCGACGTCGAAAAACTCCCCGAAGCCGAAGACCTCGCGGCCCTGTAGCAGCACATCCCGAAGTGCGTCCTTACAACGGCGAACGCATGAATGTCGATCGGCGTGCAGTTGGTGCTACCCCAGCAGGGCAAGGCCCAAAGCCCTGACTGCTGGGGGATGCGCGCTGACCGTCCCGATCCACGAGGCTGCCCACCGGCAGGCCGAGGTCATCCTGGCTGGCCCATGTCCACCAGCATTTCGACATCAGACAGAGCGAAGTCGACTTCGATGAACTGTGCTACTTCCCGGTCGGCGACAACGTGGTCGACGTGTGACGTCTCAGGTCCTGTGATCTCCCACGACCTCCGGTCGCCGGTGTCTCAGGTCAACGCCTTCGGTGCCGTATCAGTGGTGCCGCGTACCACCAGCTTGGGGTCCAGTACCGCCTCCCTGGGTTCCAGCTCCGGGTTCTCCAGCCGCTCCACGGCGAACCGGACGGCGTACTCCGCCATGAGGGCTGCGTCCTGGCGGACGGTGGTCAGACCGATCGGCATCAGATGGGAGAGGTGACTGTCGTCGTACCCGACAACGGACACATCGCGCGGCACATCAACACCTGCCCGCGTCAAGGCCATCAGCAGGCCCCACGCACACCGGTCGTTGCCCGCGAGCACCGCGGTCGGCAGGGCCTGACCTCGATTGCGCTCCGCCAGGAGCAGGCGGCCCGCTTCGATGCCCGACTCCTCCGTGTGTTCCCCGGGGATCACCCGCGCCTCGGACTCCAGCCCGTGCCGGCGCATCGCGGCCCGGTAGGCGCGCCGCCGCTCGGGCGAGCCCGGGCCCCGGCCGCCGTCGATGTGCACCATCCGTCGGTGCCCCAGTTCGACGAGGTACTCCATGGCCTGTCGCACACCCTTGCCCTCGGCGGAGTGTACGAAGTCGACGCGGGCGTGGGGCACCCGGCGGCTGACCGAGACGGTCGCCGCCCGTTGTCCGAGTCCGTCGAGATACGCGGCCTCGGCGTCGGGGCCGAGCAGGATCAGTGCCTCGCAGCGGTGGCTGAGCAGAGCCTCGGCAGCCTTTGCCTCGCTTCGCCCCGGGGCGGCTGCGGAGAGCAGGACGTCGTAGCCGAGGCGTTCGGCCTCGGGGTAGAGCCCTTGAATGAGGTCTGCATGGAACGTCTGATGCACGGTGAACATGACGCCGAGCGTGCGGCTGCGGCCGCGGGCCAGCAGCCGGGCCGCACTGTCGGGGCGGTAGCCGATCTCGTCGGCGACCCGCAGCACCCGCTCCCGGGTCTCTTCGCTCGCTCCTGGCTGACCGCGGAAGATGATCGAGACGAGCGCCCGGGACACCCCCGCTTTCGCAGCGACGTCCGCCATCGTGGGCCGCTGCTTTCCCGACGCATCCACCTGTGAACCCACCCTCCGACACGGCCCACCACACGGGCCCTCTCGAAATCTCCCAGCAACAAGGTATTGACATGACATTTGGACAGACGTCATCGTACACAGACTAGAGCGCGCTAGTAGAGCGCGACAGCGACTCTCGTGAGAGTCTCCCGTCTCCGGCACGAAAGGGAAACCGCGTTATGCCGTTGGAAGTGCTGACCATGGGCCGCGTCGGAGTGGATGTGTATCCGCTCCAGACAGGCGTGGGACTGGCCGAGGTCACCTCGTTCGGCAAGTACCTGGGCGGCAGCCCGACCAACGTCGCCGTCGCCGCCGCCCGTTACGGGCACTCCGCGGCCGTGATCACCAAGACCGGCCGCGACCCGTTCGGGGACTTCGTCCGCACGGCCCTGGACGGCTACGGCGTCGACACCCGCTTCGTCGGCACGTCGGACATCGCGCCGACCCCGGTGACCTTCTGCGAGATCTTCCCGCCGGACGACTTCCCGCTCTACTTCTACCGCCTCCCCAAGGCTCCCGACCTGGACATCCGCTCCGACGAGCTCGACCTCGCGGCGGTGCGCGACGCCCGCGTCTTCTGGGTCACCGGAACGGGACTGAGTGAGAACCCGAGCCGCTCGGCCACCCTCGCCGCCCTGGCACACCGGGCGAAGGCGGGGACGACGGTCTTCGACCTCGACTGGCGGCCGATGTTCTGGAAGGACCCGGCGACGGCCCGTACGTACTACGCCGAGGCGCTGCGCCACACCACCGTCGCCGTGGGCAACCTCGACGAGTGCGAGGTCGCCACCGGTGAGCGCGAGCCGTACGCGGCCGCGAAGGCGCTGCTCGCCGCCGGGGTCGAACTCGCCGTGGTGAAGCAGGGGCCCAAGGGCGTGCTCGCCATGAACCGGGACGGCTCGACCGCCGAGATCCCGCCGGTCCCGGTGGACGTGGTCAACGGCCTCGGCGCCGGGGACGCCTTCGGCGGCGCGCTCTGCCACGGGCTGCTGTCCGGCTGGGACACCCGCCGCACCGTCGCCTTCGCCAACGCCGCCGGCGCCATCGTCGCAGGCCGGCTGTCCTGCTCCGACGCCATGCCGACCGAGGCCGAGGTCGACACCAAGCTCCGCGAGGCCTCGCTCGCCTCCAGCTCCACCGAACGAGAGGTGTGACGACGTGCTGTCTGACAACGTGAGCCGGATCGTGGAGGCCCGGGTCAGTGATCCCGGTGCCGTCGCGGCGGCCGCCGCGCGACGCGTACGGGCCACCTCGCTGCTCGGCGGGCACGGCAAGGCGATGATCATCGCGGCGGACCATCCCGCGCGCGGCGCCAACGGCGCCGGCGGCGACCCCACCGCCATGGCCGACCGCCTCAAGCTGCTGGACCGCCTGTGCGTCGCCCTGGAGCGGCCCGGCGTGACCGGCGTGCTGGCCACCGCGGACATCCTGGACGACCTGCTGCTGCTCGGCGTGCTCGACGGCAAGAGCGTGTTCGGCTCGATGAACCGGGCCGGGCTCGCGGGGTCGGTCTTCGAGATCGACGACCGCTTCACCGGCTACGACGCCGAGACGATCGCCGCGATGCGTTTCGACGGCGGCAAGATGCTCACCCGCATCGCCCTCCAGGACCCGGCGACGCCGTCCGTCCTGGAGAACACCGCCCGTGCGGTCGACGAGCTGAACGACCGTCAACTCATCGCACTGGTCGAGCCGTTCCTCTCCACCTGGCAGGACGGCAGGGTCCGCAACGACCTCTCCACCGACGCAGTCATCAAGTCGGTCACCATCGCCTCGGGGCTCGGCCGCCGCAGTGCCTACACCTGGCTGAAGCTGCCGGTCGTGGACGACATGGAGCGCGTCCTCTCCGCCTCCACCCTCCCGGCGCTCCTGCTGGGCGGCGAGGTCACCGACCCGGACGCGGCCTTCGCCTCCTGGGGCAAGGCCCTCAAGCAGCCCACCGCACAGGGCCTGGTCGTGGGCCGCTCCCTGCTCTACCCCGCAGGCGGCGACGTAGCCGGCGCGGTGGACCGGGCGGTGAGCCTCCTGTGAGCGACACAAGCAAGTACCACCTGCCCAGCGGCAGCACCCATGACGGTGCATACGACCTCGTCGTCACGCCCGAGTCCGCGGGCTGGGGATACTCGGGTCTGCGGATCATCACCCTCTCGCCCGGCGAGGCCCACGCGCTGAGCACCGACGACTGCGAGTTCCTCGTCCTGCCCTTGAACGGCTCCTGCACCGTCACCGTCGAGGGCCGGCCCTTCTCGCTCAACGGCCGCACCGACGTGTTCGCCTCGGCCACCGACTTCGCGTATCTCCCGCGCGAGTCGGAGGCCCTTCTCAGCAGCGCATCCGGGGGAAGGTTCGCGCTGCCCTCCGCCCGTACCGAGCGGGGAGGTCACCCGGCTCGGTACGGGCGCAAGGAGGACGTGCCCGTCGAGCTGCGCGGAGCCGGGAACTGCTCCCGCCAGGTCAACAACTACTGTTTGCCGGGCACGTTCGAGGCCGAGCAGCTGCTGGTGTGCGAGGTGCTCACCCCGGGCGGCAACTGGTCCTCGTACCCGCCGCACAAGCACGACGAGGTCCGCACGGACGACAGCGGCAACCCGGTCGAGTCCGAGCTGGAGGAGATCTACTACTTCCAGGTCGCGGGCGAGGGCGGCTTCGCCTACCAGCGCGTCTACGGCACCCAGGAGCGGCCGATCGACGTGCTCGCCGAGGTCCGTTCCGGCGACACCGTGCTGATCCCGCACGGCTGGCACGGCCCGTCGATCGCCGCGCCCGGCTACGACCTCTACTACCTCAACGTCATGGCGGGTCCGGGGCAGGACCGCGCGTGGCTGATCTGTGACGACCCCGCCCACGGGTGGGTCCGCGGCACCTGGGAGTCCCAGGAGAGCGACCCCCGGCTGCCGTTCGGGGCCAAGGAGACCGAGTGATGGAAACGATCAGGCTCACCACCGCACAGGCCCTCGTGCGCTTCCTGGCGAACCAGTACAGCGAGCGGGACGGCCAGGAGCAGCGGCTGATCCCCGGGGTCTGGGGCATCTTCGGGCACGGCAACGTGGCCGGTCTGGGCCAGGCGCTCCTGCAGGCCGCCGTCACCCAAGAGGCCGACCTGCCCTACTACTTGGCCCGCAACGAGCAGGGCATGGTTCACGCGTCGGTGGCGTACGCGAAGATGCGCGACCGGCTGGCGACCTTCGCCTGTTCGGCGTCGACAGGGCCCGGCTCCACGAACATGATCACCGGTGCGGCGCTGGCGACGACCAACCGGATCCCGGTCCTGCTGCTGCCCAGCGACATGTTCGCGACCCGCGCCGCCGACCCCGTCCTCCAGCAGTTGGAGGACACCCGCGGCGGGGACGTCACGGTCAACGACGCCTTCCGGGCCGTGTCCAAGTACTTCGACCGGATCTCCCGGCCCGAGCAGCTGATCCCGGCCGCGCTGGCCGCGATGCGGGTGCTCACCGACCCGGTCGAGACCGGCGCCGTCACGCTCTCGCTGCCCCAGGACGTCCAGGCCGAGGCGTACGACTGGCCCGTCTCCTTCTTCCGGCGCCGGGTCTGGCACGTGGGCCGCCCGGTGCCGGAGCCGGCCGCCGTCGAGCGGGCCGTGCGTCTGTTGCGCGGTGCCCGCAGGCCGCTGATCGTGGCCGGCGGCGGTGCCGTCTACTCCGGCGCCGAGACCCAGTTGCGCGCCTTCGCCGAGGCCACCGGCATCCCGGTGGCGGACACGCATGCCGGCAAGGGCGCGGTGCCCTGGGACCACCCGTACGCGGTCGGCGGCATCGGATCGACCGGCTCGTACGCGGCGAACGAGCTGGCGCGCGAGGCGGACGTCGTCCTCGGTATCGGCACCCGCTACTCCGACTTCACGACCGCCAGCCACACCGTCTTCGGCAACCCGGATGTCACGTTCGTCAACCTCAACGTGGCTCGCCTGGACGCGGTGAAGCACTCCGCCGAGCCGCTGGTGGCCGATGCCCGGCTCGGCATCCAGGCCCTCGCGGGCGCGCTGACGGACTGGGAGGTCGCCCCGGAGTACCGCGACCGCACACGCCGACTCATCGCCCGGACACGGGAGATCGAGGAGGAGTGCTTCGCGACCGACCGCAACACCGGTGAACTGCCCGCGCAGACCCAGATCCTCGGCGCGCTCAACGACGTCCTGGGCGACCGTGACGTCGTCATCAACGCCGCCGGCTCCATGCCGGGCGACCTGCAACAGCTGTGGCGGGCGCGGGATCCGAAGGCCTACCACGTGGAGTACGCGTACTCCTGCATGGGCTACGAGGTCGCCGCCGGCGTCGGTACGAGGATGGCCGATCCGTCGCGCGAGGTCGTCGTACTCGTCGGCGACGGCTCGTATCTGATGATGGCTCAGGAGATCGTGACCATGGTCTCCGAGGGCCTGAAGGTCATCATCGTCCTCGTCCAGAACCACGGCTTCGCCTCCATCGGTTCGCTGTCGGAGGCGCTGGGTTCCCAGCGGTTCGGCACCAAGTACCGCTACCGCAACGGCGATTCGGGCCGGCTCGACGGTGACGTACTCCCCGTCGACCTCGCCGCCAACGCCTCCTCGCTCGGCGCGGACGTCCTGCACGCCACCTCCGTCGACGAGTTCCGTGCGGCGATGGAGAAGGCGAAGGCGGCCACCCGCACCACGGTCGTGCACGTCGAGACCGACCTGTACGGGCCGAACCCGCCAGGCCACGGCTGGTGGGACGTGCCGGTGAGCCAGACCTCCGCCCTGGACTCCACCCGTGACGCGTACGAGACCTACGCCGCCCGCAAGCACGCCCAGCGCCACTACCTGTAAGTCCCGCCGTAAGTCCCGTCCCCGCAAAGGAAACCCGCACCGTGAAGACCATCGAGCACTGGATCAACGGCTCTCCCGCCGCCGGGACCAGCCCGGAGACGGCCCCCGTGTTCAACCCGGCCACCGGCCAGGAACAGGCCCGGGTCGCCCTGGCCTCGGCCGCCGACGTGGACACGGCCGTCACGGCCGCCACCGCCGCCTTCGAGACCTGGTCCGAGTCGTCGCTCACCCAGCGCACCCAGGTGATGTTCGCCTTCCGGCAGCTCCTCGTGGAGCACGAGGAGGAACTGGGCCGGATCATCTCCGCCGAGCACGGCAAGACGGTCGACGACGCGCGCGGCGAGATCACGCGCGGCCGGGAGGTCGTGGAGTTCGCGTGCGGACTCGGCGACGTCCTGAAGGGGTCCTTCTCCGACCAGGTCTCGCGCGGCGTGGACGTGCACAACTTCCGCCAGCCGCTGGGTGTCGTCGCGGGCATCACGCCCTTCAACTTCCCCGCCATGGTGCCTCTTTGGATGCACCCGATCGCCATCGCGACCGGCAACACCTTCATCCTCAAGCCCAGCGAGCGCGACCCCTCCGCCGCGAACTTCGTCGCCGAGCTGTACAAGAGGGCCGGGCTGCCCGACGGCGTCTTCAACGTCGTGCACGGCGGCAAGACCGCGGTCGACGCGATCCTCACCCACTCCGGCATCGAGGCTGTCTCCTTCGTGGGTTCGACGCCCATCGCCAGGTACGTCCACGAGACGGCCACTGCGCACGGCAAGCGCGTCCAAGCACTCGGCGGAGCGAAGAACCACGCCGTCGTCCTGCCCGACGCCGACCTGGAGTTCGCCGCGAACCACATCACGGCGGGCGCGTACGGCTCGGCGGGCGAGCGGTGCATGGCCGTCTCGGTGGCCGTCGCGGTCGGCACCGCCGCGGACGGTCTGGTCGAGATCCTGGAGCGCAAGGCCGGCGAGGTGAAGGTCGGTCCCGGTGACGTACCCGGCATCGAGATGGGGCCGCTGGTCACCAAGGCGTCCCAGGAGCGCGTCGAGAACGCCGTCGGCACCGCCGCCACGCAGGGTGCCACTGTCGTCGTCGACGGTCGCGGCCTGAAGATCGACGGTCATGAGAGCGGCTTCTTCACGGGCCCGTCCCTGCTCGACCACGTCACGACCGAGATGGACGCCTACAAGGAAGAGCTGTTCGGACCGGTCCTCGCCATCGTCCGCGTCGACACCCTCGACGAGGCCATCGGCGTCATCAACGCCAACCCGTACGGCAACGGCACCGCCCTGTTCACCGGCTCCGGTGAAGCCGCGCGCCGCTTCCAGCGCAACGTCAAGGTCGGGATGATCGGCGTCAACGTGCCGGTGCCCGTGCCGATGTCGTACTACTCCTTCGGCGGCTGGAAGGACTCCCTCATCGGCGACTCCCCCATCCACGGCCCCGAGGGCATCCGCTTCTACACCCGGCCCAAGGTCGTCACCACGCGCTGGCCGCAGCCCGCACAGCAGGTGACCGCCGGCTTCAACTTCCCCACATCCAACTGAGCTTCCCCCTGTCGGTCTTGTCGAAGGGCACCCCATGACCAGGTCCGCCAAACCCATCTCCGTCGCGGTGATCGGAGCCGGCATGGCCGGCCGCAGCCATGCCGCCGGCTACCGCAACGTCAACACGGTCTTCGGTGCCGGCCTGCCGCCGGTCCGGCTTGCCGCGATCGCCGACGCCAACGCCGAACTCGGCGAGGACGCCGCCCGCCGCTACGGGTACGAGAAGGCGCTCCCGAGCTGGGAGGCCGTCGTCGAGGACCCGACGATCGACGCGGTGAGCATCGTCGTGGGCAACGCGCTGCACCGCCCGATCGCGGAGGCGCTGGTCGCCGCGGGCAAGCACGTGCTGTGCGAGAAGCCGCTGGCCGGGTCGTTGGAGGACGCCCGTGCGATGGCCGAGTTGGAGCGCACCGCCGAAGTCGTGACCGCTGTCGGGTACACCTTCCGGCGTTCCCCGGGCATCGCGGCGATCCGCGAGCATGTCCGGCGCGCCGAGCTGGGCGATCTCTCGCTGTTCAGCGGCCGGTACTGGTGCGACTACGCGACTAACCCGAAGGGCCCGCTGACCTGGCGGTTCAAGGGCGGTCCCGGTTCCGGTGCGCTCGGTGACGTCGGCTCGCACGTCATCGACGTCGCCGAGTACGTCGCCGGTCCCATCACCTCGGTCTCCGGTGCCTCGCTGTCGACGCAGATCCCCAAGCGGCCCCTGCCGCTGGGCGCGGTCGTCGGGCACAACGCGGCGCCGGTCTCCGACGAGTTCGGCGAGGTCGAGAACGAGGACACCGCGTCCTTCACCGCCCGCTTCGAGTCCGGGCTCGTGGGCACCTTCTCGGTGACGCGCACCGGCTTCGGCCTGCCCAACGGGCTCGCCTTCGACGTCCTGGGCCTCGGCGGCCGGGCCGCGTTCGACCAGCACCGGCCGGCCGAGTACCTCTTCGACGACGCCCAGCCCGAGGCCCGTACGCGCGGCGCCCGGCAGATCATCGCCGGTCCACAGATGCCGTACTTCGCGGGCGGGGTCCCGATGGAGGCGCCGGGTGTGGGCGCCAACAACGCCGACAACTTCACCTACCAGGCCCGTGCCTTCCTCGACCAGGTCGCGGGTGCCGCCGACCCGCTGCCGGCCTGCGCCACCTTCGCCGACGCGCTGCGGACCATGGAGATCATCCGGGCCGTCGTCGAGTCCTCCCGGGCCGGCGGTGCCGCCGTCACGGTCCCGCCCGCCGCCTGACCCCCTCGTAGAGCCTGTAGAGAAGGAAGAGACACATGGCCCTCAAGCTCGGCGCCTACACCGCCTGTCTGCACGACCGCACCCTCACCGAGGCCCTCGACATCCTCAAGGAGAACGGGCTGACCTCGGTGGAGATCAACACCGGTACGGCCACGAGGAGGGCTTCTTCACCGGGCCCTCCCTCCTCGACCACGTCACGACCGAGATGGACGCCTACAAGGAAGAGCTGTTCGGGCCGGTCCTCGCCGTCGTCCGCGTCGACACCCTCGACAAGGCGATCGGCGTCATCAACGCCAACCCGTACGGCAACGGCACCGCCCTGTTCACCGGCTCCGGCGAAGCCGCGCGCCGCTTCCAGCGCAACGTCAAGGTCGGGATGATCGGCGTCAACGTGCCGGTGCCCGTGCCGATGTCGTACTACTCCTTCGGCGGCTGGAAGGACTCCCTCATCGGGGACTCCCCCATCCACGGTCCCGAGGGCATCCGCTTCTACACGCGGCCCAAGGTCGTCACCACCCGCTGGCCGCAGCCCAAGCAGCAGGTGGCCGCCGGCTTCAACTTCCCCACATCCAGCTGAACTTCCCCAGAGTTCCCTACTCTCTCCGAAGGACTGACCATGGCAACGGCGCCATCCCCCCTCCGCACCATCGCGGGCAACCTCTGCCTGGGCTCCGCCCCCGACTCCTGGGGCATCTGGTTCCCCGAGGACGAGCACCAGGTGCCGTACACCCGTTTCCTCGACGAACTGGCGCAGGCCGGCTACGAGTGGCTGGAGCTCGGACCGTACGGCTATCTCCCCACCGAACCATCCGTACTGGCCGAGGAGTTGGCTGTACGCGGTCTGAAGGTCTCCGGAGGCACCGCCTTCGGGGCGCTGCACCGTCCTGAGGCCTGGGACGAGATGCTGGCCCACGTCCGTCAGGTGGCCGCACTGACGGCCGCCATGGGCGCGCACCACCTGGTGCTCATCCCGCCGATGTACCGGGACGAGAAGACCGGCGCGTTCACCGAGTCGCCCGAGCTGAGCGCAACCCAGTGGGCGGGCTTCGGCCACGCCGCCGACCGGCTCGGCAAACTCCTCCTCGACGAGTACGACGTACGGCTCGTCCTCCACCCGCATGCCGACAGCCACATCCAGACGCAGGCGGAGATCGAGCGGCTGCTCAACGAGTCGGACAGCCGTTACACGAACCTCTGCCTGGATACAGGGCATGTCGCGTACGGCGGCGGTGACAACCTCGATCTGATCCGTCGGTTCGGCGAGCGCGTCGGATACGTGCACATCAAGCAGATGGACCCGGAAGTGCTCGCCCAGGTCGCCGCCGAGGACCTGTCGTTCGGTGAGGCCGTCAAGCGCGGCGTGTGCGTCTCTCCACCCGCGGGTGTGCCGAACCCGGCCGACGTGGTGGCCGAACTCGCCAAGCTCGACGCCGAGTTGTTCGTCATCGTCGAGCAGGACCTGTACCCGTGCGCTCCCGACGTGCCGCTGCCTATCGCCGTACGCACGCGTGAGCACCTGGCCGGCTGCGGCCTGACCGGAACCCGGCGCCCCCACAACCACCGGTAGGAGACGGGCATGGACGTCAGGGACGACGCGACCTCGCCACGCGCCACCACCGCTACCGCCTCCACGCTCCACGACGACGCCCCGCCGACGGTCTCGCGGCGGCTGCGGCTCATCACGATCATCGCCACCTTCGGCGGACTGCTCTTCGGCTACGACACCGGGGTCATCAACGGCGCGCTGCCGTACATGACCGACGACCTGGGCCTGACCCCCTTCACGGAGGGCATGGTCACCAGCTCCCTGCTGCTCGGCGCCGCGCTCGGAGCGGTCGTCGGCGGCCGCCTCTCGGACGCCCGCGGCAGGCGGCGCAACATCCTGCTGCTGGCGGTGCTGTTCTTCATCGGCGCGCTCGGCTGCACGCTCGCCCCGACCACCGCGGTGATGGTGGTGGCCCGGTTCGTGCTCGGCCTCGCGGTCGGCGGCGCCTCGGTGACCGTGCCGGTGTATCTCGCGGAGATCTCGCCCGCCGAGCGTCGTGGCGCGCTGGTCACCCGCAACGAACTCATGATCGTCAGCGGGCAGTTGCTGGCCTTCACCTCCAACGCGATCATCGCCGACGTGGGCGGCGAGTCCGGCGGCGTGTGGCGCTACATGCTGGTGATCGCGACCATCCCGGCCGTGGTGCTGTGGTTCGGCATGCTGGTGATGCCGGAGAGCCCCCGCTGGCTCGCCTCCAAGGGCCGGTTCAACGAGGCCTTCGAGGTGCTCAAGCAGGTCAGGTCCCAGCAGCGGGCCGAGGCCGAGCTGAGCGAGGTCTCCGCGCTCGCCGTCAAGGACGATCAGGCGAAGCTCGGTGGCTGGCACGACATGAGGTCCACTCCATGGGTGCGCAGGCTGATGTTCATCGGCTTCGGCATCGCGATCGTGCAGCAGATCACCGGCGTCAACACGATCATGTACTACGGCACGCAGATCCTCACCGACGCCGGGTTCGCCGCGGACAGCGCGCTGACGGCGAACATCGCCAACGGCGTGATCTCGGTCCTCGCCACTTTTGTCGGTATCTGGCTGCTCGGTCGGGTCAACCGCCGACCGATGCTGATGACTGGTCAGATCGGCACCACCAGTGCCCTGTTGATGATCGGTATCTTCTCGCTGGCGCTGCCCTCGGGCGACGGCCGCGCCTACGCCGTACTCGCCATGACCGTCACCTTCCTCGCTTTCCAGCAGGGCGCGATCTCGCCGGTCACCTGGCTCATGCTCTCGGAGATCTTCCCGATGCGGATGCGGGCCTTCGGGATGGGCGTCGCGGCGGTGGTGCTGTGGCTGACCAATTTCGCGATCGGGCTGGTCTTCCCGTCTCTGGTCTCCGGGATCGGTATCTCCGCCACGTTCTTCCTCTTCGTGGTGGCGGGCGTCTTCTCGATCACCTTTGTGAAGTTGTACGTCCCCGAGACGCGCGGCCGCACGCTGGAGAACCTCGAGACGGAACTCCGGGCCCGCTACTCCTGAACGCTCCCCGTGTCCCCCGCCCCCCGGGTCAGCGATGGTCCGGGAGCTGTAGAAAGGAAACCCAATGACTGTGCGTGTAGGGGTCATCGGCGCCGGCTGGATCGGCCTGGAACACATCCGCCGGCTCACCGACACCGTCACCGGGGCCAAGGTCACCGCCGTCACGGACATCGACGCGGCGCGCGCCGAGGAGGCGGCGGCCCGCGTCGGCGCCCGGGTACTCGCGGACGGCGCCGAGCTGATCGTGGCGGAGGATGTCGACGCGGTGCTCGTGACGTCCTGGGGTCCCACCCATGCCGAGCACGTGCTCAACGCGATCGCCGCCGGAAAGCCGGTGTTCTGCGAGAAGCCCCTGGCCACCACGGCCGAGGACTGTCTGCGCATTGTCGAGGCAGAGCGCGCGCACGGCCGCCGCCTGGTCCAGGTCGGTTTCATGCGCCGCTACGACGCGGGCTACCGCCAACTGAAGGAGGTGCTGGCCTCCGGCGGTATCGGCGCCCCGCTGATCGTGCACTGTGCGCACCGCAACCCGACCGTCCCCAAGGCGTACACCTCCCGGATGGCCGCGCAGGACACGGCGGTCCACGAGATCGACGTACTGCGCTGGCTGCTGGACGACGAGATCGTCTCCGCGCAGGTGCTGAGGCCGCGTGCCACGACCAACCGCTTCCCGCATCTGACGGACCCGCAGATCATGCTCTTCGAGACCGCGAACGGGGTCCGTATCGACCTGGAGGTCTTCGTCAACTGCCAGTACGGATACGACATCCAGTGCGAGACCGTCGGCGAGAGGGGACTGGTCCGGCTGCCTGACCCGGCCGCGGTCACCCTGCGCACCGAGGGGGTGAGCGGCTCGGCGGTACTGCGGGACTGGAAGGACCGGTTCGCGGACGCCTTCGACACCGAGTTCCGCGAGTGGATCGCGGGCATCGCGGCCGGTGAGGAGCCGACCGGACCGTCTGCCTGGGACGGCTACGCGGCCACCGTCATCACCGACGCGGCCGTCCAGTCCCTGGAGTCGGACAGCGAGGTCGTGACCGTTGACATGAAGCCCCGACCTGCCTTCTACGCGGGCAGGGCCTCCACTGGAGGTGTCGCGTGAAGATCGCCCTCGACCCGTACATGTTCCGCGCCCTGCCCATCGACGAGATGGTGCGCACGGTCGCCGAACTCGGCTACGAGTACATCGAGTTGTCACCACGAGAGGACTTCATGCCGTTCTTCCTGCACCCCAGGGCGGACGACGAGCGGGTGGCGGAACTCAAGAACGCCCTGCGCACACACGGCGTGAAGCTGTCCTCCGTGCTCCCCCTGTACAAGTGGTCCTCGCCCGACGAAACCGAGCGGCAGGCCGCCGTCCGCTACTGGAAGCGGATGATCGAGATCACCTCCGACCTCGAATGCCCGCTGATGAACTCGGAGTTCAACGGCCGACCGGACAAAGTCGCCGCGAGCGAGGCCGCGTTCTGGCGGTCCATGGAGGAGCTCCTGCCGGTCTTTGAGCAGAAGGGCATCGCGCTCAACCTGGAGGCGCACCCGGACGACTTCTGCGAGGAGAACACCCCGGCGGTCGACCTGGTCCGGGCGATCAACAAGCCCTGGGTGAACTACCTCTACTGCGCCCCGCACTCCTTCCATCTCTCCGGCCCCTCGGAAGTCGGCGCGGACATCGCACGGATGATGCGCTACGCGGGCGACAAGCTCCAGCACGTGCACATCGCGGACTCCTTCAACCACAAGGGCTCCAGCGGTCTGCGCTACATCCTCAACCCGCCCGGCACCACCGCCCGTATCCACCAGCACCTCGACATCGGCCAGGGCGAGGTGAACTGGGACGCCTTCTTCGGCACCCTGCGCGAGCTGAACTTCGACGGCGTCGCCACCGCCTGCGTCTTCGCCTGGGAGGAACGCGCCCAGGAATCCTCAGCGTTCATGCTCGACCGCCTCCGCAAGGAACTCGCCGCGTGAGGCGATGAAGCAGCCCTGCTGCCACTGAGACGCCGGCACCACGGGGGCCGCCCGCGCCTCGCAGATCAGGTCGCGGAAGCGGGACCGGGCGGCAGGTGGACCGTCATGATCAGGCTGCAGGTTTCGGTGCCGTCACCGCGGTAGGTGTGAGGGGTGTCGCCGTCGAACGTGGCGGTCTGCCCGGCTTCCAGGGTGTGTTCGGTGCCGTCGACGATCAGGGTCATCCGGCCGGAGGTGACGCTGGTGGTTTCCACGACTCCGGCCTGGTGGGGGTGGCTGGGGTATTCCTCGCCCGGTTCCAGCCGCCAGCGCCAGACCTCGGCGGGGGCCGGGCCCGAGGTCGTCAGCATGAGACGCGCCTCACTGCCCCGCGCTCCGGTCCACAGCGGTTCGACGCTGTCTGCGCTCACGATCCGGACGCGCCCCTCCGTCGGCCCCTCCATCAGCGCGGAGACCGAGACGCCGAGCGTGTCGGCCAGCCGGACAAGGGTGGCGAAGTTGGGGTTGCCCTGCGCTTTCTCCAGTCCCACCAGGGCTCCCTTGCTGACCTGAGCACGCCTGCCGAGTTCGTCCAGGGACAGACCGGCGCGGGTGCGCGCCGTCCTGACGTTGTGCGCGAGCGTCCGCAGGGCCGCGGCCGTCTCAGCCATCCGATCACTCTCCTCGTGCCGCGATTGGGTCGGTGGAATGCACCACACGGTCGTTTTATTGACAGAGGTCGGTCGATCCGTTGTACGGTTCAGTCGTTCCACTGAATAGTAAGGGATGGATCGACCGTGATCGCACTGCTACTGGCCCTGGGCAGCTCACTCGCCTACGGATGCGCCGACTTCCTCGGCGGCCTCGGCGCCCGCAAGGCTCATGTGCTGCGTACGGTGATGATCGCGGCCCCGGCCTCTCTCGTGGTCGAGCTGCTGCTGTGGCCGGTGCTCGGCGCCTCGTTCAGCGCCGGCGCCCTCGGCTGGGGTGCCGCGTCCGGGATCGCCTCCGCCGCCGCGTTCACCCTGCTCTATCGCACGCTGGCCATCGGTCCGATGAACGTGCTGTCGCCCGTGACCGCGCTGGTATCCGCCACGCTGCCCGTGGGGGTGGGCCTGCTGCAGGGCGAGCACCTGGCCGTCGCCGGAGTGGTGGGTCTGCCGCTCGCGCTGGTGGCGGTCGTCCTGGTCAGCGCCGGACACGGCGCCGGGTCGGCGCGCCCCTCCCGTACGGCGCTGCTGCTGGCCTTCGGTGCGGGCGCCGCCATCGCCCTCCAGCTGATCTTCCTGCACCAGGCTCCGTCCGACAGCGGCGTGGCGCCGCTGATCGTGGGAAGGGCGGTCTCCTCGGCCGTCACCCTGGCCGCGGCGGGGGTGCTGTACCGCAGGCTGGGCTCGGAGCGGCCCGCGTACGCGATGTCCGCAGCCGCGGGTGTGTTGGACTCCGTGGCGAACCTGCTGTTCCTGCTCGCCGTCCGCAGCGGGGACCTCGCCGTCATCGCCGTGATCGTCGCCCTCTACCCGGCCGGCACGGTCCTGCTCGCCCGCGGCGTGCTCGCCGAACGCATCCACCGCGGCCAGCTCGTCGGCCTGGGCACCGCCGCCGTCGCGGTCAGCCTCCTCGCCCTGACCTGAGCAGCCCCGTAGCCCAGCCCACCCCACAGCCCACGACGCACGGAGACAAGCATGCTCATCCAGCCCTGGGACGCCGGCCTCGACGAAACCGAATGGCAGACCTGGATCGCCGAAGGCCACGACTTCGGACAGCTCAGTGTCAACGGCCTGCCCGGCCACCCGCCCGTCGCCGTGCCCACCCACTTCACCAGCGACGGACCCCATCTCCTGATCCACCTCGCCCGGCCCAACCCGATCTGGAAGGCGATCGAGCACGACCCGAACGTCCTCTTCACCGTCTTCGGTGACTACGCCTTCATCCCCGGCCCCTGGCGCGCCGAGGCCGGCACTCCGCCCACTGACGGCGTCCCCACCAGCTACTACACAGCCGTCCAGTTCACCTGCCGCGCCCAAATCCTCGACGACCCCGAGGCCAAGGCAGAGCTGCTGCGCCGCCAGCTGGCCCACTTCCAGCCCGACGGTGATCACGCCCCGGTCACCGTCGACCAGCCGCCCTACGGCCGGATGCTGCCCGGTATTCGCGGCCTGCGTCTGGAGGTCACCGACGTCCTGGCCAAGTTCAAGTACGACGACCAGAAGCCCGTCGAGTACCGCACCACCGTCGCCGACCGCCTCACCGCACGCGGCCAGGGCCCCGACGCGCCCACCGCACGGCAACAGCGCCGCCGCCGGGACCGCATCGGCCTCTGGAAGCACTGACCCCCGACCCGACCGCGACCGCCCACGCCCGGACACAGGAAACGGAAACTCCGCCCATGCCCGCCTTCCGTATCGCCCCCGCCGTCGCGGACGCCTTCCCCGACGCGCTCATCGCCCTGGTCACCGCCACGGGCCTACTCGGCCATGAACCCTGGCTCCACACCACCGCAGCCCTGGAAGACCTGGAGCAGCAACTCGCCGACGGCACCTGGCACCCCGCCGACGAGACCGACCCCGGCATCGAGGCCTGGCACACCGCCTACCGCTCCTTCGGCACCAACCCCCGCCGCATCCGCCCCAGCGTCGACGCGCTCGGCCGCCGCCTCGCCAAGAAGGGCACGCTGCCGCGCATCAATCCGGCCGTCGACACCTACAACGCCGTCTCCGTCCGGCACGGCCTGCCCGCCGGCGCCTTCGACCTGGACCACGTCACCGGCGACGTCGACATTCGATACGCGGACGGCACCGAGTCCTTCACGCCGCTCGGCGAACCCGACACGGTCGAGAACCCCAAGCCCGGCGAGATCATCTATGCGGACATCACCGGCGTCCTGACCCGCCACTGGAACCACCGGGACGCCCACCGCACCCGCGTGACCGAGGACTCCACCCACGTCGCCTTCGTCCTCGAAACCCTCCACGCCACCCGCGACGGCGACCTCCTCAAGGTCGCGGCCGACGAACTGCAGGGCCTGCTCATCCCGCACGCCGCCCAGACCGCCGTCCACTACCTCAGCCCGGCCGGACCCCATGCCACCACCTGAGAGCCCCGGGCCCACCCCCGCATCCCACTACGAAAGCCCCGCAGAGCCCGTGAACTCTCCGGGCAGGTAAGACCGCAGGCCGAGAAAGTACGGCCGTGGGGATCACCTGTGATCTCGATGAGCCGATAGGAAGAGACCCGGCCCCGGCCCCACGGGCGGTGCGGGCCGGGCATCCTCGCCACTTGCTGCGCGTGCCCGGGGCCTACCGGGGGGGACCGCCAGCACCCGTCAACCCGCTCTGACCAGCTGATCAGCACCTCCCGCACGCCGGGGGAACCTCACAGCCACCGGACTGCAACAGCCGGGCTGCTCCACCCAACTTGCGGAGCGCAGACCGGCGACAGTGATTCAAGGGAGTCCCATGTCCAAGCCGAGCACTCCGCTCTCCCGGCCCGACAAGCACGATCCGGCCACGCTCGCCGTCCAGACCCAGGCGGTGCACTGCGGGAATCAGGCCGACGTCGGCACCGGCGCGATCCGTACACCGGTCATCATGGCGAACTCCTGCACCCTGCCGGATGACCCGTTCACGCTCGACCCGGACAATCCTGACCTGCTCGTCTACACCCGCGAGTCCGGCGCGAACCAGCTAGGGCTCCAGGCCAAGCTCGCCACCCTGGAGGGAGGCGAGGACGCGGTCGTGCTGGGCAGCGGCATGGCGGCTTTGTACGCCGCGTTCTTCACTCACCTGCCCGGGTTCGACGTAATTCGGGGGTTCTAGAGGTTCAGCCAGGGTGAACATGCAGGTCGCGGCGCTTCAGTTCGCT
>NZ_JAPWHT010000195.1:0-17904 GCF_027270795.1 Streptomyces sp. ActVer | reverse complement strand
CCGGGGGCGCAGCGGGACCCGTCGCGGGTCCCGCCGCGCCCGCCTGCCCGATTGGGCCGATCGGCTCCTGCTGAGGACCTACGGCCCCTGCACCACGAACTCATCCGACACGACGCTGGAATCGGATCGTGCGACCCCGATCCCGACCTCGACCGCGACTCCGATCCCGAAGGTGGAGACCATGCCCCGCACCGTCATCGTGGGACTCGACGGCTCGCCCGAAAGCCACGCCGCGGCAGAATGGGCGGCCCGGGAGGCCAAGCTGCGCGGACTGCCGCTGAAGCTCGTCAATGTCTGGGAACTCGCTCCGACGCCCATGGCGCAGGCGCCACTCCTCGGTGCCGAGACCCAGCAGCACTGGAGCGAGCGCATCCCCCGTGAGGCCGCCGAGGGCGTGCGCCTGCGGCACCCCGGTGTCGAGATCACCGCCGAGCAGGTCTACGGCCGGCCGGGCGAGGTCCTGGCGCGCCTGGCCGAGGACGCGGAACTGCTCGTCCTGGGCTCGCGCGGCCTGAGCGGGATCCGCGGGTTCCTGGTGGGTTCGGTCGGCCTCGCCGTCGTGGCGGACGTCGAGCGGCCCGTGGTGCTGGTCCGTGCCGGGGAACAGGCCGCCGACGAGCACGTGATGGATCCGGCCGGCATCCCGTCCGCCGCGACGCCCTTCCGGCCCGTCGTGCTCGGCATGGACCCCGACAGCCCGGACGACTCGGTGCTCGCCTTCGCCTTCGAGGAGGCGGCCCGTCGTGCCACCGCCCTGAGGGTCGTGCACGGCTGGAACCTGCCGCCGTACTACGCCTACGGCCTGTCCGCCGACCTCGGCCTGCACGAGGAGATCGTCCGGCAGCAGACCGCCCGGCTCACCGAGACCCTGCGCCCGTGGCGACAGAAGTACGCGGATGTGGAGGTCGTCGAGGAGTCCCGCTCGGGCAGCCCGGCCAACCAGCTGGTCGACGCCTCCCACGAGGCCTCCCTGGTCGTCGTGGGACGCCGCGTCCGCCGCAGCCCGCTCGGTGCCCACATCGGTTCGGTCACACACGCCGTGCTGCATCACGCCACCGCCCCCGTCGCCGTCGTCGCGCACGGCTGACGCATCCCGAGGAGAACCAGAACCATGACGGCAGCGGTCGTCCGCGCATTCGGCGAGCCCCTGGTCATCGTGGAGCGCCCCGAGCCCGGCCCGGGCCGGGTCCGCGTCCGGGTCGAGGCTTCCGAGCTCTGTCACACGGACATCCACGCCGCCCACGGCGACCGGCCCGTCAAGCCGAACCGCCCTTCGTCCCCGGCCACGAGGGCGTCGGTCTCGTCGAGGCCCTCGGTGACGGCGTCACCCATCCGGCCCTCGGGCAGCGGGTCGCCGTGCCCTGGCTCGGCAAGACCTGCGGACGGTGCGAGCACTGCCTGTCCGGCTGGGAGACGCTGTGCGAGCAACAGATCAACACAGGATACGGATGCGATGGCGCGTATGCCGAGAAGATGCTCGCCTGGGCCGACTTCGCGCAGCCGGTGCCCGAGGGAATTGCCCGAGGGAATCTCCGCTCTCGACGGCGCCCCGCTCACCTGCGCCGGCGTCACCACGTAAAAGGCCCTCAAGGTCGCCGACGTCCGGCCCACTCACCTCGTCGCCATCTCCGGTGTCGGAGGACTGGGCCATCCGGCGGTGCAGTACGCGAAGATCGCCGGAGCGACCGTGGCGGCGATCGACGTCACCGACGAGAAGCTCGAACTCGCCGCGGAACTCGGCGCCGACATCGTGATCGAAGCCCGCGAGCACGACCCCGGCGAGGTGCTCAAGCGGCACGGAGGCGCGCACGCCGCCATCGCGCTCGCGGTGAACGAGGCCGCTTTCTCCGCGGCCTGTTCAGGGCTCCGGCGCGGTGGAAAGCTCGTCATGGTCGCACTGCCGGCGCACGGCACGATCCAGGTCCCGACTTTCGACACCGTCCTGGGCGGCACCTCCGTGATCGGCTCCATCGTCGGTACCCGGCAGGACCTGGCCTAGGTCTTCCGACTGCACGCGGGGGGCCGGACCAGGCCGCTCGCGAGCGTCAACGAGTCCATCGACGAGGTGCTGCGCGGCGAGATCAAGGCAAGGATCGTCTTCGACCTCGGCGAAGGAAGGTGAGGACGGTGGAGCTTCCCCTGGTCGTCGGTGTCGACGGCTCCGAACCCGGCATGCGCGCCGTGGACTGGGCGACGGACGAGGCCGCCCTGCGCGGCGTACCGCTGCGGCTGGTGTACGCCTCACTGTGGGAGCTCCCCCACTCTCGGCTGCGCTCGAGCGGGGGGACCCCCATCGAGGGCGCCGCGCTGGCCGAGGGTCTTGGCAGATCCTCGGAGCAAGTGATGGCCGACAGCATCGTCGAGGTCGCCGCCAAGCGTGCGCACCGGCGTGAGATGGACCTGAAGATCTCCACCGAGGTGCTGCCCGAGGAGCCGGTGCCCGCACTGCTGCGGGATGGGCGAAACGCGTCCGCGCTGGTCCTGGGCACTCGCGGCCGCAGCGGAATCGCCGAGCTCCTGCTCGGCAGCGTCAGCCTCGCCGTGGCCGCCCGCGCCCACTGCCCGGTGATCGTGCTGCGCGGCGGCCACGACCATCAGGCGACGTCCAGGATGCGCCGGCGCATCGTGCTCGGCGTCGGTGAGGAGCCCGAGAACTCGGCCGCTGTGCGGTTCGCGTTCGAGGAGGCGCGGGAACGCCGGGTACCGCTGGAGGCGGTACGTGCCTGGCGCTGCCCCGCGCACCAGACCACCGACCACCCGCTGCTGGCCGGCGAACCTGCCCACCTGTACGAGCAGCAGGCCACGGAAACCCTGGAAGCGGCACTGCGTGACGCCCCGGCGGGGGGGGAACTGCACCGGCGCATCGTCGAGGGCCCGGCCCGCAAGGTGCTGCTCGACGCCTCGGTCGAGGCCGATCTGCTCGTCGTCGGAGCCCAGCGGCGCCGCGGCCATTTCGGGCTCCAGCTGGGCCGCGTCGCCCACGCGGTCCTGCATCACTCCGCCTGCCCCGTCGCCGTCGTCCCTCAACAGGCATGACCGGTTCAGAGGCTCGCCGCGTGATCGGGGACGTATGTCTGCAGATCGCGGGGCGGGCGCTGGTAGCCGGTCGAGGGCGGTCGGGGCGGCAGTTCCAGCACCGGCGGCGGCACCTCGTGGTACGGCACGGAACTCAGCAGATGGGAGATCATGTTCAGGCGGGCCCGGCGCTTGTCGTCGCTCTCCACGACGAACCACGGGGCCTCCGAGATGTCCGTGTGCACCAGCATCTCGTCCTTCGCCCGGGAGTACGCCTCCCAGCGGGTGATCGACTCCAGGTCCATCGGGGAGAGCTTCCAGCGCCGCGTCGGGTCCTTCAGTCGCTGCCGGAACCGCTTCTGCTGCTCCGTGTCGCTCACCGAGAACCAGTACTTGCGCAGCAGGATCCCTTCCTCCACCAGCATCCGTTCGAAGATCGGGCATTGGCGGAGGAAGAGCTGGTACTCCTCCTTGGTGCAGAAACCCATGACGTGCTCGACACCGGCGCGGTTGTACCAACTGCGGTCGAGCAGCACGATCTCCCCGGCCGCGGGCAGATGCTCGACGTACCGCTGGAAGTACCACTGGGTGCGCTCGCGCTCGGTCGGCTTGGGCAGCGCCACGGTCCGCGCGACGCGCGGGTTGAGGTGCTCCGAGGCCCGCTTGATCGTGCCGCCCTTGCCCGCCGCGTCCCGCCCCTCGAAGACCACCACGAGCCGGGCACCCTCGGCCCGCACCCACTCCTGGAGCTTCACCAGCTCCGTCTGCAGACGCAGCAGTTCCTGCTCGTACGCCGCGCGCGGCACCTTCGCCGTCTTCTTGCCGGCCATGCCGCCTCCTCCGCTCGATGACGTCCTTCGATGACCTCTGGAGTCACCATGACCAACGTCGAACACCAGGACAGCACCGTACTGACCGACGAGGAACTGCGCACCCTTGACGCCCACTGGCGCGCCGCCAACTACCTTGCCGTGGGCCAGATCTACCTGATGGCCAATCCTCTGCTCACCGAACCTCTGGCCCCCGCGCACATCAAGCCCCGGCTTCTCGGCCACTGGGGGACCTCGCCCGGCCTCAACCTCGTGCACACGCACCTCAACCGCGTGATCAAGGCCCGCGGCCTCGACGCCCTGTGCGTCTGGGGTCCCGGCCATGGCGGTCCCGCCGTCCTCGCCAATTCCTGGCTGGAGGGCAGCTACAGCGAGACCTATCCGGATGTCTCGCGCGACGCGGCCGGCATGGACCGGCTGTTCCGGCAGTTCTCCTTCCCCGGCGGAGTGCCCAGCCATGTGGCCCCCGAGACACCGGGCTCGATCCACGAGGGCGGCGAGCTGGGCTACTCCCTCGCCCACGCGTACGGGGCCGCCTTCGACAACCCCGATCTGCTGGTCGCCTGCGTGATCGGTGACGGCGAGGCGGAGACCGGGCCACTGGCCGCCTCCTGGCACTCCAACAAGTTCCTCGACCCGCTGCACGACGGCGCGGTCCTGCCGATCCTCCACCTCAACGGCTACAAGATCGCCAACCCGACCGTACTGTCACGGATTCCCGAGCACGAACTCGACGCCCTGCTGCGGGGATACGGCCACGAGCCGATCCACATCACCAGTGACGACCCCCGCGAGATCCACCGCGCCATGGCCGGCGCCTTCGACCAGGCCCTCGACCGCATCGCGCTGATGCAGAACACGGCTCGCGAGGACGGCGTGACGGAGCGCGTCCACTGGCCCATGATCGTGCTGCGTACCCCGAAGGGCTGGACAGGACCTGGCGAGGTCGACGGGGAGCCGGTCGAGGGAACCTGGCGTGCGCACCAGGTCCCGCTGGCCGGGGTACGCGAAAGCCCCGACCACCTGCG
Source organism: Streptomyces sp. ActVer (assembly GCF_027270795.1). Taxonomy (NCBI): domain Bacteria; kingdom Bacillati; phylum Actinomycetota; class Actinomycetes; order Kitasatosporales; family Streptomycetaceae; genus Streptomyces; species Streptomyces sp. ActVer. The sequence goes on along the minus strand of NZ_JAPWHT010000195.1, from coordinate 13,031 downwards.
GCAGTTGGAGACGTGGCTGCGCTCCTACCGGCCCGAGGAACTCTTCGACACCGACGGCAGGCCCACCGCGGACGTCCTTGCCTGCATCCCCGCGGGGGCCCGTCGGCTGGGCGCCACCCCGCACGCCAACGGCGGTCTTCTCGTACGCGACCTGCCCATCCCGTCGCTCGACCGTTTCGCCGTCCACGTCGACAAGCCGGGCGAAACCGTGCACGAGCCGACTCGCGTCCTGGGCGACCTCCTCGAACAGATCATGAACGACACCTCGGGCCGTCGTGACTTCCGTCTCGTCGGACCCGACGAGACCGCCTCCAACCGGCTGGGCGCCGTCTTCAACGCCAGCGGCAAGGCCTGGCAGGCGCAGATGCTCCAGGTGGACGAACACCTGGACCGGCACGGCCGGGTCATGGAGATCCTCTCCGAACACCTCTGCCAGGGCTGGCTGGAGGGCTATCTCCTCACCGGACGGCACGGTCTGTTCTCCTGCTACGAGGCGTTCGTGCACATCGTCGACTCGATGGTCAACCAGCACATCAAGTGGCTCAAGACATCGAGGGAGTTGCCGTGGCGGGCCCCGATCGCCTCGCTCAACTACCTCCTCACGTCGCACGTGTGGCGCCAGGACCACAACGGCTTCTCGCACCAGGACCCCGGCTTCGTCGACCACGTCCTGAACAAGAGCCCCGAGGTCGTACGGGTCTATCTGCCGCCGGACGCCAACACCCTGCTCTCCGTGGCCGATCACGCCCTGCGCAGCCGCGACTACGTGAACGTGATCGTCGCGGGCAAGCAGCCCTGCTTCGACTGGCTCTCCATGGACCAGGCCCGCGTCCACTGCGCACGCGGAGCGGGCATCTGGGACTGGGCGGGCTCCGCCGACGGAGACCGCGAGCCCGACGTCGTCCTGGCCTGCGCGGGTGACGTCCCCACCCAGGAGATCCTGGCCGCCTCCGATCTGCTCCGGCGCCATCTGCCCGAGCTCGCCGTCCGGGTCGTCAACGTCGTCGACATGGCCCGGCTGCTGCCACGCGCGGAACACCCGCACGGGATGGGCGACTTCGAGTACGACGGCCTGTTCACCACCGACAAGCCGGTGATCTTCGCCTACCACGGCTATCCCTGGCTGATCCACCGCCTCGCCTACCGCCGCACCGGCCACGCCAACCTCCATGTCCGCGGCTACAAGGAGATGGGCACCACCACGACCCCGTTCGACATGGTCGTCCGCAACGACATGGACCGCTACCGCCTCGTCATGGACGTCATCGACCGCGTCCCCGGCCTCGGCGCCCGCGCCGCCGCCGTACGCCAGCGGATGGCCGACGCCCGCACCCGCCACCACGCGTGGATCCGCGAGCACGGCACGGACCTGCCCGAGGTCGCCGACTGGACCTGGACCGGCTGACTCCCCTTCACATCCCTTCCACGGCGAAGGAGTTCATCGCCCGGCCGACAGACCTTCCGCGGCCGTGAGCGCACCCAACGCGCTGGCCTGGGTGCGCCAGTCCGACGGGTTGGGAGTTGTGCCGGACCAGCGCTGGCCCAGGCGGTTGAGGCGGTCCCGGTCCGTGCTCCAGATCGAGTCGGCCTGCTTTGTCACGTAGGCCCGGTAGGCGGCGGACCCGGTGGCGTCCGCCAGGTCGGCGAAGTGCCGCATGAAGATGCCCTTGAACTGTTTCTGGTTGTCGTCGCAGGAACCCGCGCCGACGTCGCAGGACTCGGTCAGCACGCCGCCGCGGGTCAGCGCCGACGAGGACATCGCGGAGTCGGCCAGGCGCTTGGCCGTGTCCAGATACCTGCTGTTCCCGGTGGACCGCCAGAGCTGGGTGAAGCCGCCGATGGCGAGGCCCTGGTTGTAACTCCACACGGTCTGGCCGTTGTTGCCGCAGCTCCCGTTCAGCCCGTCGTTGACCAGCCCGGAGGAGTTGATCAGCCCGCTGCCCAGGTACCAGTTGGCGGCCGTGGTCGCCCGCGAGCCCCACACGGTGTCACCGGAGATCCGCTGGTGCAGCGAGGTGGTCAGCCACAGGTACTGCCCGTTGGTGACGGCGTTCTTGTACGTGCGCTCCCGGTCCCACCACACACCGCCGCCGCAGGTGTTCGGATCCCAGTACTGGTGCACGTAGTTGGCGATCGTCACCGCCTCGTCCAGGTAGCGCCGGTCGCCCGTGTAGTCGTACGCCGCCAGCCAGGCGATGGCCCACCAGCCCGCGTCGTCGATCGCACGGCTGATGAAGTGCCCCTCGATCGGGTCCGAACTGCGCACGCCCGCGGGGAAGACACCGCGGTTCTGCTCGAAGGTACGGGAGATCGCCCAGTCGTAGTCGTGCCTCCCGGTGCGTTCGGCGAAGTCGATGATCGAGGTGACGGCGACGGCCGAGTTCCACCAACTACTGCGCCACCAGCCCTCGTTGGTCTGGTACGAAGCCATCAGCGCGTCCGCCCCCGCACGTGCCCGGGTCGGTGCCGGCCTGGCCCAGGCGGTGCAACTGCCCTCCTGGTGGGAGGCCTCACGGCCGCAGGCGCGGACGGCCCCGCCGTACAGCAGGCCCCGTGGGTCCCGGGTCGCGAACATGGCGGTCCGGGTCGAGGACGCCCTGGACGGCACGCTCGTACGGCCGAGGGAAGCACCCTCCGGCCAGCTCGCGCCGGCGTCCCAGGAGCGGTCGAGCCAGATCTCGTCGCCCGCGCCGCCGCTTCCGACGACGCCCCAGGCCATGCCGTTGCGCTGGTCGACATGCAGGCTGATGGTGCGCCCGAAGAGGGTGGTCGACGGCACGGGAGTGTCGTCGCCGGACGCCGTGGCGGGGTCGGCGCCGTCGCAGAACGAGCCGTCGCACACCTTCGGATACGCCCAGTCGGTGCACGTGACACCGCCCGCGTCACCGCAGGCACGGATCCAGCCGCGTCGGTGCCCCACCGGGTCGGAGATGTTGTACATCAGCGTGCGGGTGCCGGTCCAGGCGCCGGGGATGCTGGCCTTGCCGAGCACACCTTCCCAGGTGGCGCCCCGGTCCCAGGACCGGTCCAGCCAGACCGACTCGCCCGTCGTGCCGTTGTCGATGCTCGCCCAGGCCATGTTGTCCGGGTCGGAGACGTGCAGCCGGACGATCCGGCCGTTGATGGTCTTGCTCGGCACCGGGAACGTGTCCTGCTGTGCCTTCGAGGGGTCCAGGGTGTCGCACGCCAGGGCACAGACCGGCGTCGCTGCATGGGCGGGGGAGGGGAGGGCGACGAGGCCGGTCAGGGCCAGGAGCAGGGCGAGGAACGGGGTGAGCAAGGGAGTGAGCAACGGGGTGAGAAGTCGACCGAGGACCGGGTGGGGCCGCGCTGACATGACGTACCGCCAATCCGTGAGGGCCGTGCGCGGAAGGGAGGGGGTGGCCGCCCGCGGAGGGCGGCCACCTTGAAGAGCGCCTGCTGTACGGGAGCGGTCGTGCTCAGGGAGCCCAGGGTGCCGAGATCGCCCAGGTGGTGTCCGGGACGAAGCTCGCCGGGTTGTCCCAGGTGTGCGTGCCGCCCTGCTGGGCCAGCCAGAGCTCGGCGTTGATGTGCCGCAGGTACTGGCGGGGGAAGCCCGACGCCGAGAGCCGGACGCCGCCCCTGCCCTGCACGGGGCACCAGGTCGCGTCCTCCTTGTAGAGCGTGGAGTTGTCGTTCGCGTCGCGCCGGACGCGGAACTCACGGTGGCGCAGGTACTCGCCGGGGTAGTTGCGGGACTCGAAGGAGTAGCAGAGCCGGTTGGCGAGACCCGGCTTCACCTTCCAGGTGGCGTCCTCCTTCAACAGGGCCGTGCTGCCCGAGTTCACCACCTCGGTGAAGCCGAGTCCGTCCTGGTGACGGAGGTAGCGGTCGGTGTGGCCCGGCGTGGTGACCCGGATCGACACGTACTGCTCCACCGGCAGCTTCACCGTCGGTCCGACCGTGCGGGACGCCGTGATGAGCGCCTGGTTGGCCGCCCGGACGCGGGCCTCGTCGACCTTGACGATCTGACGGTCGTAGGTCAGCAGGCCGTTGGCCTCGTTCTCGACATCCGTGATCTGCGTGTAGACGGCCGCCGACAGGCCCCCCGCGGGCAGCGAGTTCTCCCGGATGCCGTCGAGCAGCCCCACCAGGCGGTCGTTGAGGGCGGACAGGCTCGGCTGGTCCTCGTAGCTGAACCCGCCGCCCGGATACCACTCGTGGCCGGAGACCCGGATGCCGAGACCGCCGTACTCGCCCAGCACGGAGGCGCGTACGGGCTCCGTCGGCGTGTTGCCGGGGCCGACGTAGTTGTGGTTGTCGACGACGTCGCCGTTGCCGCCGTCCTGGGAGCCGCAGCAGTTGACGCCGCTCATGTTGTCGACGAGGCGCGAGGGGTCGTACGACTTGACCATGTCCGCGATGCGGGCCTGGTCGTACTGGCCCCAGCCCTCGTTCTGGTTGACCCACAGGATCAGCGAGGGTGAGCTGCGGTGCTCGTCGATGACGGCGCGGTACTCGTTCTCCCACTGGGTGCGGGCCGCGGCGGACGGGCTCTTTCCGCTGTCCATGGCCGGCATGTCCTGCCACACCAGCAGCCCCAGGCGGTCCGCCCAGTAGAACCACCGCTGCGGCTCGACCTTGATGTGCTTGCGGACCATGTTGAAGCCCAGGTCCTTGTGCTTCTGCAGGTCGTACCTGAGGGCCGCGTCGGCGGGAGCGGTGTGGAGGCCGTCCGGCCAGTAGCCCTGGTCCAGAGTGCCGCTCTGGAAGACGAACGACCCGTTGAGCACGGGGCGTTGGACACCGTTCACGTTCTGCACCGCGATCGACCGCATGCCCGCGTACGAGCCGACCCGGTCGGCGCCCGCACTGCCGGAGAGCTCGGCCGTGACGTCGTACAGGAACGGGTCCTCCGGCGTCCACAGCCGGGCGTTGGGCACCGGCACGGAGAACTGCCGGCCGACCGTGCCGGTGACACTGCCGACCTGCGTGCCGCCGTTGGAGACGGTGACCTTGGCACTCGCGCCGTCGGCCCCGGCAGCGCGCACCGTCACCCGCAGGGTGTTGTCCTGGAGGTTCGGGACCATGTCGAGCCGGGTGATGCGCGCGGCGGCGGCCGGCTCCAGCCAGACCGTCTGCCAGATCCCGGACGTGGCGGTGTAGAAGATGCTGCGCCCGGCGTGCGGGGTGACGTCCTGGATGCGCTGCTTGCCGACGGCCTGGCCGCGGGTCTGCGTGGCGTCGTACGCGGACACGACCATCGTGTTGGTGGAGCCGCCGTTCAGGAGCGGCGTGATGTCGTACGAGAAGGAGTCGTAGCCCCCTCGGTGGACGGCCCCGGCCTGCTGCCCGTTGACCCAGACCGTGGTCTCCCAGTCGGAGGCGCCGAAGTTGAGCTGGACGCGGCGGCCGCCCCAGCCGGACGGGACCGTGAAGGTGCGCTTGTACCAGAGCTTGTCGTTCTCGGTGATCTTCCGCTGGATGCCCGAGAGCGCGGACTCCGGTGCGAACGGCACCCGGATCCGCTCGCCGAACGACGACGGCTGACCGGCGTCGCGAGACGTGACGGCGAAGTCCCAGATGCCGTTGAGATTGGCCCAGTCGGGGCGGGTGAGCTGCGGTCGCGGATACTCCGGCAGCGGGTTGTCGACCGGGACCTGGTCGGTCCACGGCGTCGTCATCGGCGCGGGTTTGGGGGTCCAGGCCGCCGCGGCGGCGTCGGCGGGGGCCGTGCCGGAGGCGAGGAGGCCGGTGACGGCGAGTGCCAGCACCATGGCGGCGGTCGTGACACGCCGCCAGGTCGATAGGGGTCTCAGCACGGTGATCGCTCCAGTGTCTCGGTGGCGCACGGAGGAACGCCGCCCGCAGGACGGTGGAACTTGTTCAACACGAGAGAGCTTGCTGCACGAATACCACAGCATTCACTCGTCCAATTGTCCAGACCAAGTGCGGACAACGTTGTCGGAACGTCGATGAACTCCCGCCTCATGGCGCCGCGTTGAGCAGGTCGAGGGCGCTCTGCTGCCGTGCCGCGTCCAGCTTGTCGACCGGGCCGAACCAGCGCAGTCCGTACTGGTCGAGGGCGTTCCGGTCGCTCGTGTGGGCACGGTCCGCCTGGCGTTGGAGGTAGCCGGTGTAAGGATGGTCCGGCAGCGCGGAGTTGAGCTTGCCCAGACCGCGCACGTGCGCGCCCTTGAAGGACGGTCCGTCGCCGCCGCAGTCGCCGCCCTCGCACGGGTCGCGCAGGATGCCGTCGGCGGTGTGGAGCGAGGAGGCCGTGGTCGCGGCGTCGGCGATCTGCCGTGCGCGGGTGAGGAGTTGGCCGTCGCCGGTCGCCCTGTTGAGCTCGGTGAGAGCGCCGAGCAGGACACCCTGGTTGTACGACCAGACGGCCTGGCCGTTGTTGCGGCAGGTGGACAGGTCGACTCCGTCGTTGACCAGGTTCGAGCCGTTGATCATGCCGGTGCCCTGGAACCAGGACCAGCCGGCCCGGGCCCGGTTCACGTACGTCGTGTCGCCCGGAATGCGGTTGTGCAGGGCGGCGCTGAGCTGGATGTAGAGGGAGTTGGCAATGGCGTTCTTGTACGTCTTCGCCGTGCTCCACCACACTCCGCCGCCGCAGGTGCCGTCCCAGTACGCGGCCATGTGGTCGGCGTCGGCGCGGGCCGTGTCCAGATAGCGGCGGTCGCCCGTCAGGTCGTACGCGGCGACCCAGGCGAGCCCCCACCAGCCGGTGTCGTCGATGTACTCGTTGCGGAACTGCCCGTCCTTGGCGTTGAGGTTCAGGTCGTACGTGCGGGAGATCGCGTACGAGTAACTGTTCATACCCGTCACCCGGATGTTGTCGACGACGGCGTTGAGGGCGTTGGCCGAGTTCCACCAGCCGGTGGTGTCGAACAGGCCGGTCCCGTAGTTGTAGAAGGTCATCAGCCCGGTGGCCGCCGCGGTGCGCCGGTTGCCGGCGTTCCATGTGGTGCGGGCCCACGGGGTGCAGGCGATCTCGGTGCGGTCCCCGGCCTTGCCGCAGGCGCGCAGGGCGCCGACGCCGCGGTTGTTCCAGTCGTCCACGTTGTACATGAGTGTGCGCCAGGCCCGTTGACCTGCCGGGACGGTCGTGTCGCCGAGCTTGCTGCCCGAACTCCAGGTGCGGCCGCCGTCGAAGGAGCGGTCGAGCCAGACCTCGTCGCCCGGGTTGCCGTTGCCGATGGACGCCCAGCCCATCGCGTCGGTGTCGTCGAAGTGGAGGGCGATCGACCGCCCGTGGACGGCCGCCGTGACCGGAGTCCGGTCGCCGGGGGAGAGGGCGGGGTCACGGGCGTCGCAGTACTTGTTGCAGATGGTCGCCGCCGCGGCGGGGTCGGGGGCGGACGCCGACTGCGGGGCGGGGCCCGCGAGCAGGACCAGAGCGAGAGCCGTCGCCGACCGTCTGGGGATTCGGAGTCTTGGAAGGAGAGTCATGGGGCCTCTCTGTCAGGGCAACGCCCCTGAACCTTGCCGTGGGACCGGTCTCGTTCCTTCGCGGAGGACACCGGTACGGGCGAAGGCTGGGGCTGGCGAAACGAACATGAGAGCGCTCTCGGAAGGTAGTGAGGGGGAGAGGGAGCGTCAACGGTGCGGACGCACAAGGGAGTTGAACGTGGGGCAAGGAGGGGCGTCCTCCGCGGCGGGGGCGGCCCGTCGGACAAGCCCTGTGAACTCGCACCCGGCCGACCGGCCGGGGCTCGGTGCCCGGGTTCTTCTGTCAGCGGCGGCGAATCCCGTCGAGCATCATCTCTAGCAGCCGGGTCCGCCGGTCCGGGTCGAGCGGCAGCTGTCCGCTGACCCAGGCAATGGCTCCGGCCAGATGCCATACGTCGTCGGCGTCGACGTCCGCACGGAGTGTGCCGGCTTCGGCGGCGCGGCGGACGAGTGCCGTGCCGGCATCGATGGCGAGACGGCAGTCGCTGCTCTCGTGAACCGGTGAACGAGCGAGGGCTTGGGCCAGGCCGTCGAACGTGCTGCACTGCTGGATATAGGCGTCCAGCCAACGGTTGACCGTTCTCGGGGAGTCCGTCACCGTCGGTTCCTTTCCCCTGCTGCAGGGCCGATGTGGCCAATGACGGCAGTCGGTTCCCACGGGTGGCCGCTCAACGACCCGGACGTGGCCGGGTGTTACCGCTAACCGTCAGTTGAGGGGCGATCGTATGCTGATACGCCGACGCCGGGTGTTGGACAGGACGGCAACATCCGCGGACTGCGAGCACGGGCTCAACGCGCATTTCTCTGTCAGTCGTTGAGGCGGAAACCGAGGACCGCGTCGTGGCCGCCGAACGCGTCGGCGAGACGGCGAGCCTCGGACCGGCCAAGCGTCCGCTGTACGACACGGGTGCGATCCGAGTGCAGCACCGTCGGTCACCACCCCGTCAGCAGCAAGTGATTGAGAAGAAGGGCGAGCACGGCCTGGGCCGCGAGCCAGGCGCGGGGTCGGGTCAGGTACGCGCACGAGACCAGGAGCCACATGGCGAACGGCAGCCAGATGCGCTCGGTCTCCGCTTTGCTCATCCCGGACAGGTCGGCGATGAGCAGAGCGGCGAACGCGGCGGCGATCAGCACGGCGAGGCGGAGTTCGGCAGAGGTGCCGAGCATGTCGGCCCAGGGCAGGATCCGTCGGCGCAGGGCCGCGCCGACCCGTGCGGAAGCGCCGCGGCGGTCGGGTGCCCGCCCGTGCAGAGGAGCGTCGGGGGAAGAACGTGCCCTGAGCCGTGTCGGGGTCTCAAGGAGCGTGGCGCCGGTGCGCCGCAGGCCCGCCACCGTTGCCGGGCCCACGATCAGGACCGTGCAGGCGAGGTTGGCCCACACCCAGTAGCCGTAGGGCCGAATGCCGCCGGCTCCCTCGTAGTAGCGCTCGACGAGCAGGTGGTACGCCTCCCACCAGTTGAAGCCCGCGAGGGTGAACACGACAGGGACGACGGCGACTCCGGCGAGGGCGTAGGGCAGGGGCCGGGTTCGTCGCGTGCCGAGCAGCAGGACGGCGCCCGCGATCACGGCGAAGAGGGTGAGTCCGTAGGAGAGATAGCAGGTGAGGCCGAAGAGGAGGCCGGAGGCGAAACCGGTGAGCCGAGGCCGGTACCCGGTGACCGCGAGGGCGAGGAACGCGATCGTCCAGGCCGCGACCGCCGCGAAGTAGCCGTCCGCGGACGTCCCCATCCACACCGCGGCCGGCGCCATCACCAGGAACGGTGCGGCCCGGCGCGCGAGCGCCTCGTCCGTGAGCGCCCGCACGGCGACCAGTACCGCCACGCACGCAGACGCCCCGACGGTGATGCAAAAGGCTCCGGCCCAGCCTCCGCCACCGAGTCCGACCCGGTCGAGCAGGACGAACGTGACCGTCGCCGCCGGGGGGTGGCCCGCCACATGCGCGGGCCAGTGGTCGGGGGAACGGATCAGGATGTGGCCGGTGAAGTCCCGCAGCGTCGCGGGGATGTCGTGGAAGCGGTCGATGACCTGTAGGTACTCGTAGCTGGTCGTGAGCCGGACCGCGACCCCGCGCTGCCAGCCGTCGATCAGCGCCAGTGACCACGTCCACGCCATGGCCGTGCACCAGGCGGCGCCCAGCAGAGCGCGCCACGGCAGCCGAGCGGCCACTCGCGGGCCGTATGCCACGACGCCGACCGCGACGACGAGTGCCGCAAGGGTGCCGGGGCCGACGTGGGGGCCCCAGTTGGCGTACAGGGGAGGCCACCCCACGTGCAGGGTGCCGTCCTCCCGCTCGATCGCGGTGCCGACCAGCGCGGCCGCCACGACGAGCAGCGCGGCGGCCGCGGTCGCGTACAGGTCTCGGAGAAGATCACGGGTCACGGGGGGAACGCTAGGCCGCGGGGACCGCGGCGAGGCCGTTGCGCGTGCGGACGTCAGCGTTTCGTCATGTGTCGAGGGCCCCTTTCCGCGGTTGCGGCGGCCTACGGTCGGCGCATGTCACGGTTGCACACCCCGCCTGCCTCGCCCACGTCCCCCGGTTTCTGGCGCAGTCCCGTACGAGGTCCGTGGTTCACCTCGGTGCTCGGAATCGTCCTGCTCGGCGGGATCACCGCGCTGTTCCTGACGGGGCTGCTGTCGTACGCCGCGTACAACCCGGACCTCGCGCCGGTCAACGACAAGACCCCCGACAAGGGACTGCTCGGCTTCTACCTCTTCTCGTGGCCGACACAGCCGCACTGGCTCTACCGGCTCACCCAGGGCATCCATGTCACGCTCGGCATCACGCTCATCCCCGTCCTGCTGGCCAAGCTGTGGTCGGTCGTTCCGAAGCTGTTCGCGCTGCCGCCGGCCCGGTCGCTGGCGCACGCCCTGGAGCGGATCTCCCTGCTGCTCCTTGTCGGCGGCGTGCTGTTCGAGTTCGTGACGGGTGTACTCAACGTCCAGTTGGACTACCTCTTCCCCGGCTCCTTCTATCCGCTGCACTTCTACGGCGCCTGGGTCTTCATCGCCGGGTTCGTGGTGCACGTGGTGCTCCGGGCTCCCGCCGCCGTACGCAACCTGCGTCGCATGCGGGCGGGGGAGGGCCCGCAGGAGGAGGCGGGTGGGGAGCCGGACTTCCCGCTGGTCTCCCCGCGGCCGGCCGAGCCCACCGTGTCCCGGCGTGGCGCGCTGTGGTTCGTCGGCGGCGGTTCGCTGCTGCTGTTCGGGACCACGGCCGGACAGAGCTTCGACGGTCCGCTGCGGCGCACCGCCCTCCTGGCGCCGCACGGCGGTGCCGATCCGGGCAGCGGTCCCGGCGGCTTCCAGATCAACAAGACGGCCGCGTCCCGGGGGATCGCAGCCGCCGAGACGCGCGAGGACGTGTGGCGGCTGGTCCTCACCGGGCCCTCCGGGACCGTCCGGTTGAGCCGCGCCGAACTGCTCGAACTCCCGCTGCACAGTTCGGCATTGCCCATCGCCTGTGTGGAGGGCTGGTCGACCGGCGACCAGTGGTGGCGAGGCGTACGGCTGCGGGAACTCGCCGCCCTCGTCGGGTACGACGCGGACTCGGCCCCCGACGTCATGGTGGAGTCCCTCCAGCGACACGGCGCCTTCCGCAGGGCCGCCCTGCGGTCCAACCAGGTGCGTGACCCGCGTTCCCTGCTCGCCCTGGACGTCAACGGCGAGCCGCTCACCCCCGACCACGGCTACCCGGCCCGGATCATCGTGCCCGCGGCGCCCGGTGTGCTCAACACCAAGTGGGTGGCCCGGATGACGTTCGGAGACCTGTGATGCGCAGAGCTTTCCCTCCACTGGGCAGCCCGCTGCAGATTCTGCTCCTGGCCTGCTCGTTCGCGCTCGCCGGATACGCGGGTGTGCGTCTGCTGTCCGACGACTGGCTCGGGGTGACGCTGTGGTTCCTGGGCGCGGCCGTGCTGCACGACCTGGTGTTTGTGCCGTTGTACGCGGTCGTGGACCGGGCCGTCACCGGAGCGCTCGGTGCCGTCGGCCGCCGGGCCTGGACCTTGTACGTCCGGGTGCCGGCGGCCTTTTCCGGGCTTCTGCTGCTGGTGTGGTTCCCGCTGATCAGCGGGAGGGTGGCGGACGGCTACGAGTCCGCCACCGGCCTGTCCGCGGACGGCTTCCTCGCCCGCTGGCTGCTGATCACCGCCGTACTCTTCGGCGGGTCCGCCCTGGTGCTGGTGCTGCGGCTGCGCAGGGAGACGAAGCAGCGGCCACCGGCCGACCACTGATCCACGGTGCGCCAGCCCAGCGGGCGGGCGTACCGCAGCAGGGCCCGGGTGCCGAGCCGGGCCCAGGGGAACGCGGCGCCGGTGGCCCCCTGGGCGCCGGTGCCGCGCACGAGGCGGACGTCGGCGCGCTCGTCCACGTCCACCGGAGCCGTCTCGGCGATCAACAGGCCGCCGGGCAGCAGTAGTTGGGCCACTCTGCGGAGCAGGGCGTGTGGGTCGCCGCCGATGCCGAGGTTGTCGTCCAGGAGCAGCGCGGTGTTCCAACGGCCCTCACCCGGCAGTGGTTCGAAGACCGAACGCAACAGGGCGGGCCCGCCCAGGCCCAGAGTGTGGGCGACGGCGGCCTCGCTGACGTCGATACCGAGCGCGGTCCGGCCCCGGGCGGCGAGCTCCGTGACCAGCCTTCCTGGCCCGCACCCGACGTCGAGAACGGCACTCTCGCACCGGTCCAGGACCTGACGGTCCACGGCGTCGGCCCGCGCGCACCACCGCTCGACGTCCAGCGGCAGCAGCCAGCCGTCGCCACGGCGCAGGAAGAGCGGTCCCCGGCCTGCCCGGAGGGCGTCGGCGTAGGGGTCGGCCGACCAGCTGTGCTCGGCGGGGTCCCGCGCCATCACCTCATGCGCTGTGCTCATCGGCGGCCGGCCGTCCGCAGCCGGGCCAGTTCCGCGGCGAAGCGGCCGTGCGGCGCCAGGGCGGCGACCGCTTCGGCATCGGCGGAGGTGTCCACGTCCCGCAGGCGCGGCAGGTCGCGCACCCGCAGGCCGGAGGCGACGAGCCGGGCGCGCTGGACGGCGCCGGTTGCGGGCGTCGACACCGGAACCCCGCGCAGCTGCTCGGGGTCCGGCTCCGCCAGCCCGAGCGCCCAGAAGCCGCCGTCCTCGGCCGGGCCGAAGCAGGCGTCGTACCCGTCGAAGTCCACAGCGAGCAGGCCGGGGGTGACCTGCGGTGTGTCCATCCCGATCAGCAGGGCCGGTCCGTCGCAGCCGGCGAAGGCCGCGGCCAGCCGCTCGTCGAGGCCGCCCGCGCACTGCGGTACGACGTCGAAGCCGGGCGGCAGCCAGGGCCCGGGACTCCCGTCGAGGACCAGGATCCGGCGTCGGGCGGGTGTCGCGGCCACCGCGTGCAGGGTGTCGGTGAGGGCCGCCTCGGCGAGCGCCGCCGCCTCCTCGGGTGTGAACGGCGGCGTGAGCCGGGTCTTCACCCGTCCCGGCCGCGGCTCCTTCGCGATGACGAGCAGGGTGGTCATCGGCCGGATCCTCCTTGTGCCTGTGCTGTGGCCGTCGCGGGCACGGCGGGTCGCTCGGCCAGTACGCGGCCCATGTCGCGTACCGCCTGCCAGGTGCCACGCCAGGTCCCGGTCACCTTCGAGGCACC
>NZ_JAPWHT010000194.1:0-18214 GCF_027270795.1 Streptomyces sp. ActVer | reverse complement strand
CCAAGGCGGCCCCCGGCGGCCCCGCCGCGGTCCGCGCCGCCGCCCGCCTCGTCCTGGACGACGCGGCCCGCCTCAACCCGCCCCTGGCCCTCGACTACCTCGCGCTGGTCGATCCGTCCGACTTCACCGAGATCCCGGACGACCACACCGGCGAGGCCGTCCTCGCCGTCGCCGCCCGGGTCGGGACGACCCGGCTGATCGACAACATTCCTCTGACCTTCGGAGCCGCCTCGTGACCACCACAGGCATACGTCTGCACGCGCCCGCACCCGGCTGGTCCGTCACCGCCGACGTCGTGGTCGTCGGCTCCGGAGTCGCCGGACTCACCGCGGCCCTGCGCTGCGACGCCGCCGGACTGCGCACCGTCGTCGTCACCAAGGCCCGCCTCGACGACGGCTCCACCCGCTGGGCCCAGGGCGGCATAGCCGCGGCCCTGGGCGAGGGCGACACCCCCGAGCAGCACCTCGACGACACCCTGGTGGCGGGCGCGGGCCTGTGCGACGAGGACGCCGTGCGCATCCTCGTCACCGAGGGCCCCGACGCCGTACGCCGGCTCATCGAGACCGGCGCCCACTTCGACGAGTCCGAAGAGGGCGGCCTGGAGCTGACCCGCGAGGGCGGCCACCACCGCCGCCGCATCGCCCACGCGGGCGGCGACGCCACCGGCGCCGAGATCTCCCGCGCCCTCGTCGAGGCGGTACGCGCGCGTGGCCTGCGCACGGTCGAGAACGCACTCGTCCTGGACCTCCTCACGGACGCCGACGGACGCACCGCGGGTGTGACCCTGCACGTCATGGGAGAGGGCCAGCACGACGGCGTGGGAGCCGTCCACGCCCCCGCCGTGGTCCTCGCGACCGGCGGCATGGGCCAGGTCTTCTCGGCGACCACCAACCCCTCCGTCTCCACCGGCGACGGCGTGGCGCTCGCGCTGCGCGCCGGCGCCGAGGTCAGCGACCTCGAATTCGTGCAGTTCCACCCGACCGTGCTGTTCCTGGGGGCGGACGCCGAGGGCCAGCAGCCGCTGGTCTCCGAGGCGGTCCGCGGCGAGGGCGCCCACCTGGTCGACGCGGGCGGCGTGCGCTTCATGGCCGGCCAGCACGAACTGGCCGAACTCGCCCCCCGCGACATCGTCGCCAAGGGCATCATGCGGCGCATGCAGGAGCAGGACGCCGAGCACATGTACCTGGACGCCCGGCACTTCGGCGCCCACATGTGGGAGCACCGCTTCCCGACGATCCTCGCCGCCTGCCGCGCCCACGGCATCGACCCGGTCCATGAGCCCATCCCGGTCGCCCCGGCCGCCCACTACGCCTCCGGAGGCGTCCGCACGGACTCCCGGGGCCGTACGACCGTCCCCGGCCTGTACGCGTGCGGCGAGGTCGCCTGCACCGGCGTCCACGGCGCCAACCGGCTCGCCTCCAACTCCCTCCTGGAGGGCCTCGTCTACGCCGAGCGCATCGCGGCCGACATCGTGGGCGGCCACGAGGAGAACAGCCTCCACGCGCGCGTGCCCGCGCCGGTCGCCCACCCGGAGAAGCCCGCCCATCCGCTGCTCGCCCCCGAGGCACGCTTCGCGATCCAGCGGATCATGACCGACGGCGCCGGCGTCCTCCGCTCGGCCGCCTCCCTGGAGACCGCGGCCGAGCGCATCCAGCAGCTGCACACCGACGCCCGCGACGCCCTCGACGTGAACGGCAAGACGGCCGAGCCCGGCGTCGACACCTGGGAGGCCACCAACCTCCTGTGCGTGGCCCGCGTCCTCGTCGCCGCCGCCCGGCTCCGCGAGGAGACCCGCGGCTGCCACTGGCGCGAGGACAAAGGCGAACGGGACGACACGAACTGGCGGCGCCACATCGTCGTGCGGCTGAATCCCGACCGGACGCTCGCCGTACACACCACCGACACCCCAGACTTCCCCCCGACACAGCAGTCCCGTCCCCAGGAGCAGTGACAGAAGTGAGCACCCCCGACCTTCCCCTCCTCACCGGCGGTGGCTGCGGCGACGGCTGCGGCTGCGGCGCCGCAGGGGAGTACGACGTCGATCCCCTCGAGTACGCCGAGTGCGGGCTCGACCCGGCCCTCGCACAGCTCCTCGCCGACGCCGGGCTCGACCCGGTCGAGATCGAGGACATCGCGCATCTGGCCATCGAGGAGGACCTCGACCACGGCGTGGACGTGACCACCGTCGCGACCATCCCCGAAGAGGCCGTCTCCACCGCCGACTTCACCGCCCGCGAGGCCGGTGTCGTCGCGGGCCTCCGGGTCGCCGAGGCGGTCGTGTCCGTGGTCTGCACGGACGAGTTCGAGGTCGAGCGGCACGTCGACGACGGCGACCGCGTCGAGGCCGGCCAGAAGCTCCTGAGCGTCACGACCCGCACCCGCGACCTGCTGACGGCCGAGCGCAGCGCCCTGAACCTCCTGTGCCGCCTCTCCGGCATCGCGACGGCCACGCGCGCGTGGGCCGACGTTCTGGAGGGCACCGACACGCGCGTGCGCGACACCCGCAAGACGACGCCGGGACTGCGCTCCCTGGAGAAGTTCGCGGTCCGCATGGGCGGCGGCGTCAACCACCGCATGTCCCTCTCGGACGCGGCCCTGGTCAAGGACAACCACGTGGTCGCCGCGGGCGGCGTCACCCAGGCCTTCAAGGCCGTACGGGAGACCTTCCCGGACGTGCCGATCGAGGTCGAGGTCGACACCCTGCACCAGCTCCGCGAGGTCGTGGACGCGGGCGCCGACCTGATCCTCCTGGACAACTTCACGCCCGGCGAGTGCGAGGAGGCCGTCGCCGTCGTCGGCGGCCGCGCGCTCCTGGAGGCCTCGGGCCGCCTCACCCTGGACACCGCCCTGACGTACGCGAAGACCGGCGTCGACTTCCTCGCGGTGGGCGCCCTCACGCACTCCTCGCCCATCCTGGACATCGGCCTCGACCTGCGCGAGGCCGACGAGACGGCCGAGGCCTCCGACGCGTCCACGACGAGCGAGGCTGAGTAGGCATGCTGCTCACGATCGACGTAGGCAACACGCACACCGTCCTCGGCCTCTTCGACGGCGAGGACATCGTCGAGCACTGGCGCATCTCCACGGACGCCCGCCGCACCGCGGACGAGCTGGCCGTACTCCTCCAGGGCCTGATGGGCATGCACCCGCTCCTCGGCGACGAGCTGGGCGACGGCATCGACGGCATCGCGATCTGCTCGACCGTCCCCTCGGTCCTGCACGAGCTGCGCGAGGTGACCCGCCGCTACTACGGCGACGTACCCGCCGTCCTCGTCGAACCGGGCATCAAGACCGGCGTTCCGATCCTGATGGACAACCCCAAGGAGGTCGGCGCCGACCGCATCATCAACGCGGTCGCGGCCGTCGAGCTCTACGGCGGACCGGCCATCGTCGTCGACTTCGGCACGGCGACGACGTTCGACGCGGTCTCCGCGCGCGGGGAGTACGCCGGCGGCGTCATCGCCCCCGGCATCGAGATCTCCGTCGAGGCACTCGGCGTCCGCGGCGCCCAGCTCCGCAAGATCGAGATCGCCCGCCCCCGCACGGTCATCGGCAAGAACACCGTCGAGGCCATGCAGTCGGGCATCATCTACGGCTTCGCGGGCCAGGTCGACGGCGTCGTCAACCGCATGGCCCGCGAACTCTCCGAGGACCCCGACGACGTCACGGTCATCGCGACCGGAGGCCTGGCCCCCATGGTCCTCGGCGAGTCCTCGGTCATCGACGAACACGAACCCTGGCTGACGTTGATCGGCCTCCGCCTGGTCTACGAAAGAAACGTGTCCAGAACCTGAAGGGGCACGGCAGTGCCCCTTCAGGGGCGCGGGGCTGTGTCGATTTGCGGCTCCGCCGCGTGGGCGCGACAAGCCCCCACTCACCCGCACTCACCCACACACCCTCGGTGGCACCCCCGTCAGTACGGCGAGGCGAAGCCACGCCACACCGGCACCCGATCTACGGATTTTGTCTGATTAGCGCGTATCGTCGCGAGCATGCCCACGCCCTATGGATCCCGCGGCGGCATGGCGTTCGGTGCGGAGGAGCTGCGAGTGCTCCGACGTGCGCTCGCTCTCGCCCTCCACCCCCGCCCCGCCTCGGCCGAGGACGTCCAGGACTGCCTCCGCCTGGCGGAGGCAGTCGACGAGGCGGCCCGCGAGGGCGCCCGGCTGCGCGCCTTCCTGCTGGCCGACCTCGCCCGCTACCGCGCCGCGCTCCCCGGCACGGCGGCCGGCTATCTGACGCTCCTGGAGGAGGCCCTAGTGGTCGGCTACCACCCGGTCCCGGACGACCTCGCCGCGCTGCGCGCCCTGCGCGGAAACCCCGTCGCGGCCGCTCTCCTCGACCGCTGCCACGACCTCGCGGAGCAGGACGTACGCATGCGTCTCGCCCTCCGTGCGGTCCCGGCCTCCCGCGGTCGTGCACGCGCCCGTCTGACGGCCCTCCCGGGCGGCCTCGCCGCCGCCACGGAGGAACCCGGCAGGAAGCCCGCGGAAAAGCCCGCCGAGAAGCCGCCCGCCCCCCAGCCCAAGCCGCAGACCCCGCGCCGCGACCGTCCCATCCCCACCCCGGGCGAGGTCTTCCCCCCGAGGCGCAAACCGGCCGCCCCGCCCGCGAACGCACCGCAGCAGCTCGCCGCGGTCTAGTCGCACCGTGGGGGCGGCCCGTGCCACCCCCACCCCTCACCCGCCCCGCGGCCCCTGGTTACTCTGGACGGCATGGACTACGTCTCCGCGCTCGTGCCCCCGGTAGTGATGGCTGTGTTCTTCACCGGTCTGATCGTGACGATCGTGAAGTCCCAGGGCGGCGCCAACAAGGCCAAGGAGGACGCGGTCGTCGACGCGGCCCTCGCCCGCGCCGAGAGCACCCGCCAGGCCTCCCGCGACACCGGCGCCTGAGCTTCACCGGGGCGCCGGACGGCGTCCATCCCGTGGCGTACGACTCATCAGCTTTTCGAGTCGTACGCCCTTTTTGTTGCTGTTTGTCATCCAAAGCCACGTCCACCACGTGATTGGCGACATCTCCCCCTATTGTTCTGAGCTGTGCCTCGCCCATTGGGAGAACTCGAAGACGCGGTCATGACGCGGGTGTGGAAGTGGAACCGCCCGGTGACCGTTCGGGAAGTCCTGGAAGACCTTCAGCAGGAGCGGTCCATCGCGTACACGACGGTGATGACCGTTTTGGACAATCTCCATCAGAAGGGCTGGGTACGCCGCGAAGCGGAAGGCCGGGCCTATCGATATGAGGCGGTCTCCACCAGGGCCGCCTACTCGGCGGCACTGATGAACGAAGCCTGGACCCAGAGCGACAACCCTGCCGCCGCTCTCGTCGCCTTCTTCGGCATGATGTCCGCGGAACAGCGCGAAGCACTGCGTGATGCCGTGCGTATGGTCCAAGGGCCGGAGGAAACCCCCGCGCCACAGAACCCGACGGCGGAGAACCCAGCAGCCGAGAACCAGGCAGCCGAGAACCAGGCAGCCGAGAACTCTACGGCGGAGAACCCTGCGGCCGAGAACCCGGCAGTCGAGAACGCCGCCGGTGAGAACCCCGCCGCCACTGGGGGCGAGACCGGGCGATAACGTCCGCTCATGCCAGCAGAGCAGCCCGAAGCCGCCACTAAAGCCCTCACCGTCCGCCGGGCCAGGACCAGCGATGTCCCGGCGGTTCGCCGTCTCCTCGACGCGTACGTCCGCGGAGGCATCCTGCTCGACAAAGCGACGGTGACGCTTTACGAGGACATCCAGGAGTTCTGGGTGGCGGAACGCGACACCGGTTCAACCACGGAGGTCGTGGGCTGCGGTGCTCTGCACGTCATGTGGGAAGACCTCGCGGAAGTCCGCACTCTCGCCGTGGACGGCTCGATGAAGGGCGCCGGCGTCGGACATCAGTTGCTGGGGAAGTTGCTGGAGACCGCCCGCTGGCTCGGTGTTCGCCGCGTATTCTGCCTGACCTTCGAAGTCGACTTCTTCGCGAAGCACGGCTTCGTGGAGATCGGTGAGACACCCGTGGACACCGATGTCTACGCCGAGCTGTTGCGTTCCTATGACGAGGGCGTGGCCGAGTTCCTCGGTCTCGAACGAGTGAAACCGAACACCTTGGGCAACAGCCGGATGCTTCTGCATCTGTGATCGCCGCCCCGTAATACCTGTGGCATACCCCTGCCACTAGCCCGGAGGCCCTTGCCCGCGGGCCCTATGTCCGAAACGCGCACGTTTCCGGTCTTCCCGGGTCCGTCGGTCTCTGCCAGGGGTTTGTGTTTTTCCAGCAAAAGCGGTTTGCTTTCCGACGTACTGCAGTAGTGCATATAACAGGGACGTGAAACAGCGGCGGCCGCCGCGGACCCCGTCCCTGAAGATATCGATGAAAGGAAATCCGGTGGCACAGAAGGTTCAGGTCCTTCTTGTCGACGACCTCGACGGTGGCGAGGCGGACGAGACCGTGACGTTCGCGTTGGACGGCAAGACGTACGAGATCGATCTCACGACTGCCAATGCGGACAAGCTCCGTGGACTTCTCGAGCCGTACGTCAAGGGCGGTCGTCGTACCGGAGGCCGCGCCTCGGGGAGCCGTGGAAAGGCACGCGCCGCTTCCGGTGGCAGCCAGGACACCGCGCAGATCCGCGCGTGGGCGAAGGAGAACGGCTACGAGGTCAATGACCGCGGTCGCGTTCCGGCGTCCATTCGTGAGGCTTACGAGAAGGCCAACGGCTGAGCAGAGGCCTACGACATGGCCAAAGGCTGAGCACAGGAACGGCGCAGCCGGATGCGATGGCATTCAGTCGCCATCGTGTCCACGAGTCGTACGAGATCGGGGGCGCCCCCAACGCCCCCACCGAGCGCCGACAGTGTCGGCAGCGACGGCTCCACCTCGCAGCCAGGCTCAGGGGGTCGCAGCCAGACGGCGGCCCCCTGCGAGCTGTCCACAGCGATATCCACAGCGGTTTCCACAGATGTGTGCGATGTGCGCGACGTATGCGCGGGGATGTGTACGGGGGTCCCTGCGGGTCGCGGAGTGCCGGGCGGCAGTGGCGCCTCGATGCGCCCGCCCTCGCCGATCGCCCTGAGATCCAGCGTGAGAGCCCCCCACTCCAGCCAGTCGAGCAGCCCGGGCAGTTCGTCCGCGCTTCCCGCCGCCACCAGAATCCGCATCCGGTCCGCCCGCACGGCCACCGGAGAGCCCGGCACCAGATGCCGCAGCGCCGCGTACCCCGCCTCCACCGGTGCGTCCAGTACGTCGAAGCGCAGCCCCGTCGGCAGGTCCACGGGAGTGCCGGGCACGGTCGGCCAGCCCAGTTCGTTCTCGTACCAATGCCGGACCGCGCGACTCGCGTGGCCCGGGTGACCCGAGTCGCGCGGGTGGCTCGTGCCGGGCGGTCGGCGGGGAGGAGGGACCGTGGGGACCATGCAGGGCCAACCGCCGGAGCGGCGTTCGAGTTACGCTGGGTGGCTTCGTGTGTGCGCAGAGTGTCCGAAAAGTGGGCGCTCCGAAGCGGTCCGCGGCGCAAGGATGTTCGCCCATAGCGGAGGGAACCGGTGCGTTCGGCATGGAGTGTCAGTGCGTACGGGTAAGACATCCCTAGTGGGAGGGGCGACACGCATGGCTCGGGCATCTCACGTTCGCCATCGGCGTACAGATGGTGGGGGTATCTGCCTGGCCTGCGGGAACATCGTCTCGCACCATCAGGTTGGAGCAGATGTCGGCGTTCGGGGTCAGGAGGCCAAGGACGGTGTCGGCAGTTGGAATGAGCGGTCCCCGCTTGCGGGACTAAGCTGCGGAAGGACAGGGAGGGGAGCGTCCCCTTACTGCCTGACCGCTCTGAGGAGCGATTAACGATGTTCGAGAGGTTCACCGACCGCGCGCGGCGGGTTGTCGTCCTGGCTCAGGAAGAAGCCCGGATGCTCAACCACAACTACATCGGCACCGAGCACATCCTCCTGGGCCTGATCCACGAGGGTGAGGGTGTCGCCGCTAAGGCCCTGGAGAGCCTCGGGATTTCGCTCGAGGCGGTCCGCCAGCAGGTGGAGGAGATCATCGGCCAGGGCCAGCAGGCCCCGTCCGGGCACATCCCCTTCACCCCCCGTGCCAAGAAGGTCCTGGAGCTGTCGCTCCGCGAGGCCCTTCAGCTGGGCCACAACTACATCGGCACGGAGCACATCCTGCTCGGCCTGATCCGCGAGGGCGAGGGCGTCGCCGCCCAGGTCCTGGTCAAGCTGGGCGCAGATCTCAACCGGGTGCGGCAGCAGGTCATCCAGCTGCTCTCCGGTTACCAGGGCAAGGAGACCGCCGGCGCCAGTGGCGGTCCTGCCGAGGGCACCCCCTCGACGTCCC
Source organism: Streptomyces sp. ActVer (assembly GCF_027270795.1). Lineage (NCBI taxonomy): Bacteria > Bacillati > Actinomycetota > Actinomycetes > Kitasatosporales > Streptomycetaceae > Streptomyces > Streptomyces sp. ActVer. The sequence continues at coordinate 9,889 of NZ_JAPWHT010000194.1, read as the reverse complement.
TGGTCCTCGACCAGTTCGGCCGGAACCTCACCCAGGCCGCTCGTGAGTCCAAGCTCGACCCGGTCATCGGGCGCGAGAAGGAGATCGAGCGGGTCATGCAGGTGCTGTCCCGGCGTACGAAGAACAACCCGGTCCTGATCGGTGAGCCCGGCGTCGGCAAGACCGCCGTCGTCGAAGGTCTCGCCCAGGCCATCGTCAAGGGCGAGGTGCCCGAGACCCTCAAGGACAAGCACCTCTACACCCTGGACCTCGGCGCCCTGGTCGCCGGCTCCCGCTACCGCGGTGACTTCGAGGAGCGCCTGAAGAAGGTCCTCAAGGAGATCCGCACCCGCGGCGACATCATCCTGTTCATCGACGAGCTGCACACGCTGGTCGGTGCGGGTGCCGCCGAGGGCGCCATCGACGCCGCGAGCATCCTCAAGCCGATGCTGGCCCGTGGTGAGCTGCAGACGATCGGTGCGACGACGCTCGACGAGTACCGCAAGCACCTGGAGAAGGACGCTGCGCTTGAGCGCCGCTTCCAGCCCATCCAGGTCGCGGAGCCGTCGCTGCCGCACACCATCGAGATCCTCAAGGGTCTGCGCGACCGCTACGAGGCGCACCACCGCGTGTCCATCACGGACGAGGCCCTGGTGCAGGCGGCGACGCTCGCCGACCGGTACATCTCGGACCGCTTCCTGCCGGACAAGGCGATCGACCTGATCGACGAGGCCGGCTCCCGGATGCGCATCCGCCGGATGACCGCGCCGCCGGACCTCCGCGAGTTCGACGAGAAGATCGCCGGCGTCCGCCGCGACAAGGAGTCCGCGATCGACTCGCAGGACTTCGAGAAGGCCGCCTCTCTCCGCGACAAGGAGAAGCAGCTCCTCGCCGCGAAGGCCAAGCGGGAGAAGGAGTGGAAGGCCGGCGACATGGACGTCGTGGCCGAGGTCGACGGCGAGCTCATCGCCGAGGTCCTCGCGACCGCCACCGGCATCCCGGTCTTCAAGCTGACCGAGGAGGAGTCCTCGCGTCTGCTGCGCATGGAGGACGAGCTCCACAAGCGGGTCATCGGCCAGGTCGACGCCGTCAAGGCGCTGTCCAAGGCGATCCGTCGTACGCGCGCCGGTCTGAAGGACCCGAAGCGTCCCGGTGGTTCGTTCATCTTCGCCGGTCCGTCCGGTGTCGGTAAGACCGAGCTGTCCAAGGCGCTCGCGGAGTTCCTCTTCGGTGACGAGGACGCGCTGATCTCCCTCGACATGTCGGAGTTCAGCGAGAAGCACACGGTCTCGCGTCTCTTCGGCTCGCCTCCCGGTTACGTGGGGTACGAAGAGGGCGGCCAGCTGACCGAGAAGGTCCGCCGCAAGCCGTTCTCCGTCGTCCTCTTCGACGAGGTCGAGAAGGCACACCCGGACATCTTCAACTCGCTGCTGCAGATCCTGGAGGACGGTCGCCTGACCGACTCCCAGGGCCGGGTCGTGGACTTCAAGAACACGGTCATCATCATGACGACCAACCTCGGCACCCGGGACATCTCCAAGGGCTTCAACCTGGGCTTCGCGGCCTCGGGCGACAAGAAGACCAACTACGAGCGCATGAAGAACAAGGTCTCGGACGAGCTGAAGCAGCACTTCCGGCCCGAGTTCCTCAACCGCGTCGACGACGTGGTCGTCTTCCCGCAGCTCACCCAGGAAGACATCCTCCGGATCGTCGACCTGATGATCGGCAAGGTCGACGAGCGCCTCAAGGACCGGGACATGGGCATCGAGCTCTCCCAGTCCGCGAAGGAGCTGCTGGCGCAGAAGGGTTACGACCCGGTGCTCGGCGCGCGTCCGCTGCGGCGCACGATCCAGCGCGAGGTCGAGGACTCGCTGTCGGAGAAGATCCTCTTCGGCGAGCTGCGTCCCGGCCACATCGTGGTCGTCGACACGGAGGGCGAGGGTGAGGCCAAGACCTTCACCTTCCGCGGCGAGGAGAAGTCCGCGCTGCCGGACGTCCCGCCGATCGAGCAGGCGGCCGGCGGCGCCGGTCCCAACCTGAGCAAGGAGGCGTGACCCCCCGGGGTTCCGTCTGAGAACGCCCGAAGGGGCCGGTGCCGACAAGGCACCGGCCCCTTCGTCGTGCCCGGCGGTGTCGTCGCGCCCGGCAGTGGTTACGACAGCTGGCCGTCGTAGTCCGGCAGCTTGTACGTCTTCTCGGCGTGCCCGCCCGACAGGTCGGTGGCGCTGTTGCCGATGTTCGCGATGATCGTGTAGCCCTTGGCCTCGATGGCCGTGCGCTGGGCCGTCTTGTACTCGGCCACGTCCCTGAACAGGTCGATGAAGTTGCGTACGTACAGGCCCGAGACCTTGTAGCCGACGTGCTTGAGGTTGTACTCCGTCACCGACTTGATGATGTCCGGGCGGGCCGTGACGAAGAACAGGGCGACGCCGCGGTCCTGGGCGTACTTGGCGACGTCCAGGACGGGCGCGTTGGCAGGCGACGGGTAGCTGAAGCCGAAGTCGGTCTCCAGCGTGGTGTTGTCGATGTCGAAGACGATGGCCTGCTTCTCGCCGGAGGACGCGTCCGCGATCCGTTCCTTCAGGTAGGGCAGCGCGTCGGCCATGACGGCCCGGCAGTCCTTCTGCCAGGTGTCGTAGTCCACGTCCTCCGCGGCGGCGGCAGAGGCGGCGGTCGCGACGGTGGTGTCTGGGGTCGCGGGCAGCGGGCGCTCGTCGTCGAACCAGTGGGTCAGGTGCGGCTGAGCGGCGGCAGGGTCGGCGGCGAGCAGCCCGGACACGGCGTCCAGGTAACGGAGTTCGGTGGCCGGCGGTGCCTCGTCCGCGACGACGAGCCGCCTCAGCAGATCGAAGCGGTGCGCCTCCGGCAGCGGCAGCCGGGTCCAGAAATCGGGCCCGAACTCCTCCGGCACTGCCCGCCCTTCGGCCCGCCACGTCACGACCCGCTCGGCGAGGTGCCGCAGCACTCCGACGTACGGGGTCGCGTCGGGCACCCGGAGCAGTACGCCGCTGAGGAGGCGGGTGGCCCACCAGGACCCGGTGTCCGTCGCCTCCAGTTCGTCGACCGCGCGAAGCAGTTCACGCAGCCGGAGGGTGAGGTCGGTGTCCCCTTGTTGACGCGGCAGAAGGAGCAGAGCCTGGAGGACAGGGCCGATGCGGTGACGGGGTACGGGGGGCGGCTCGGGCTCGTACGGGGACTCGGGCTCATCCCGCTGTTCGTGGTGCACCAGCGCCCGGAGCGCCGTGTCGAGGTCGAGGTGCATGCCCTGGATCCAGTCGGCCAGCTCCTCGTGGGCGAAGCGGTAGCCGTCTCCGGCAGGCACGAGGAGGCCCTCGGTGAGGACCGCGGAGGCCCACCCGGTGCAGCCGCCGAGCCGTCGGTCGGGCACCGGCCCCCACGGGAACACGGACTCGAACGCCGCCCGGTCCAACTCCCCCTGCCCCGGCCCCAGACGGCGCCGCGCGGCCGCGTGCACCTGCCCGGAGACCCTGGCCGCGAGCCGCCGTACAGCCGTGCCGCGCAGCCCGTTCGCCGCCGCGAGCCGTACGGCCACCCGCAGACACATCAGATCGAGGTACGCGGCGAAGACCTCGTCCCGCCCGACAGGCCCGACCGACTCGTCCTGCCCGACAGGCCCGACCGACTCGTCCTGCCCGACAGGCTCGACCGACTCGTCCCGCCCGACCGCCTCCGCCTCCTCGTCCAAGGTGCCGGGCAGTGACATCGCGGCCCGTACCTCCGAGAGCAACCGCAGCATCAGTGGATGGCGAGCGTCGGGGCCGTCCAAGGCTCCCTCCGGCACCCCGTACCGCGCCCGGGCCCGCCGTGCCTCGCCTTCGTCCAGGTCCCCGAGCCGCACACAGGCGGGCAGCCCGCCGGGGGCCTCGCCTCCGCCCTGCTCGGACCCGTACAGCAGCTCGCGCGGGAACTCCGCCCCCGCCCGCTCCCAGTACACGGCCCGGCAGGCCACGACGAGACGGACCCCGTGCGCCCGCAGCCACTCGGCGGTGCCCCCGGTCCACTCGGACAACCGGTGCGCGAGAGCGGGCGGCATCTCCTCGGGGCTGTCGAGGAGGAGCAGGAGGGGTCGTCCGGCGTCCCCTGCGAGACGGGCCAGACGCTCGGGACCGATGTCACCGAGTCCGCTGTCTGATGGTCCGGGCTCCGGCGAAGGCGCCCAGGCTCCCACTCCCCCGGCGTCCGCCGCACTGCCGGAGGCCGAGGTCGGCGCAGGGGCCGGAGCTGAAGTCGATGCCGAGGCCGTGGTCGCGGTCGAGGCCGCCATAATCCGCCCCGCCCGCTCCAGCGCCCGCCTCGCCGCGTCGGCCACCGACGAGTCGGCGTCCAGCAGGTCGGCTCCCCGCAGCCACAGCGTCGGAGCCGGTTCGGCGCCCCGGTCGCGCCGGGCGGCGAGGGCCGCCAGTTCCGTCGTACGGCCGCTTCCCGGAGCCCCGACAAGCCCCAGAACGGCGTACGGCCCCTCACCGAATGCCCTGAACTCCCGTACTGCACAGGCCCGTTCGACGGGATCGACACCACCGGAACCCGGCGGGGCCTCGACCGTGGCGGCCAGCTCCAGCACGCCCGCCAGGTTGAGGTCGTCCCCGTACGCGGGGACCGTCGCCGCGTTGCGGGCCAGCAGTTCGGCGAGCGCACCACCGGATCCAGAGCCCGCACCAGCGCCAGAACCAGAGCCTGAGCCTGAGCCTGAGGCCATCCGCCCCGCGGACAACGGCACGGCGAAGCCCCCCACCCGTCGCCCGGAGTGAAGTGCCGTTCCCAGAACGGCGACCACCGCACCGGTGGCCGCGTCGACCACCGGTCCCCCGGCCGCCCCGCCCCCGAGCCGCAGCGCATCGCTTCCCGCCGTGCCGATCGCCAACTCCAGGGCGCCGTCGAGGAGATGGAACCGGTCGGTCGCCGTGTACGTCACGGCGGACGTGCCCAGCACCCGGGCCTCGCGCCAGCCGCCCGCGGCGATACGGACGTACGTGCCGCTCTCCACGGAGTCCCGGACGGTGATCGGCAGGGGGGCGAGACCGAGGCCGTCCGTGCCGGGACCGTTCATGTGGATCAGGGCGAGGTTCAGGGACGGCAGGAGGGTGACCGAGTCGGCCGTCACCAGACAGGTGCGGTCCCCGGGGGCGTGCAGGACGAGGCGGGCGAGCCCGTCGACCGCCTCGTGGCTGGTGATCACGGTGCCCTGGTGGTCGGCGACGAACCCGGTGCCGCGTGGCCGCCCGGCGAGATCGCTGATCCGCACCAGGGCCCGGTCCGCGGCTTCGACCACGTCCGCTGCTTCGATCAAGCGCGCCGCGTCGGCGTCGTACGCTGTTTCCGCCGCGTGCGCCGCCTCGGGTGCGTGCCGGGCAGCGACCGGCAACTGATGACGGCCCCCGGTCCGCGGGCCCCGTCCCGCCATGCTCGAACCTCCCCGCCGCGCGCGTCGCACCGTGCCACCGACGCCTCGTCTCCGACGGTAGGCGCGAGGTGATCGGGTGCGACAGATCGCGAGCCGAACGAGCCCCCTTCCGCTCCCCCGGTTCACTCCGAGCGCCTGCCCGGACGGGTGAATGGACGAGGTCGGATGGATACACCCTTGGGTGGGGGAACCGAGGGGGACAGTGGAGCGGCGCACACAGGAATCCCCGTGAACGCCGCTCCACGACGAACCCGGCCGACCGGCCGGCACAGAAGGCAGCCGAGCCGGCCCCGGGGCCGGCCGAACACCGGCAGGCTCTAGCCGAACACCGGCAGGCTCTAGCCGAACACCGCCAGGCTCTTCGCCTTGCCCTTCTGCTCCTCCACCAGTGCCAGGAACCGCCCCTCGGGATCGAACACCCCGACGGCCCCGGCCCCGGCGTACTCCTCGGGCATCTCCAGCCGCACACCGTTCGTCAGCAGCTGCCCGCGCTTGGCGTCCACGTTCCAGCGGGGGAACGCGGCCGCGGCGGCCTCCGCCATCGGCATCACGGTCAGCTCCTCCTGGAGCTGGTCGAGGGTGCGGGCGGAGTCGAGCTTGTACGGGCCGACGCGGGTGCGCCGCAGCGCCGTCAGATGGCCGCCCACACCCAGGTCGGCGCCCAGGTCGCGGGCGAGCGCGCGGATGTAGGTACCGGACGAGCAGACGACCGAGACGACGAGGTCCAGGACGGGCGTACCGTCCTCGGCGACCGCGTCCCGGATGTCGTACACGGCGAACGACGAGATCCGTACCGGACGGGCCGGGATCTCGAAGTCCTCGCCGTCGCGTGCCCGCTTGTACGAGCGCACGCCGTTGATCTTGATGGCGCTGACCTTGGACGGCACCTGCATGATGTCGCCGCTGAGCTTGGCGATACCGGCGTCGACGGCGTCCCGGACGACCTTGGAGGCGTCCGTGGAGGAGGTGATGTCACCCTCGGCGTCGTCGGTCAGGGTGTTCTGCCCGAGCCGGATGGTGCCGAGGTACTCCTTCTCGGTCAGCGCGAGGTGTCCGAGGAGCTTGGTCGCCTTCTCGACGCCGAGGACGAGCACGCCCGTCGCCATGGGGTCGAGGGTGCCCGCGTGTCCGACGCGGCGGGTCTTCGCGATCCCGCGCATCTTGGCGACCACGTCGTGCGAAGTGAAGCCGGACGGCTTGTCCACGATGACAAGGCCGTCGGGCGTCTTCTGCTTCTGCGTCATTCCGCGGCGTCGCCGTCCGTCTCGTCGTCCTCGCCCGGCTTCTTGTACGGGTCCGCCTCACCGGCGAATGCGGCGCCGGCCGAGACCTCGCGCACCTTCGCGTCCGAGGCCCGTGCCTTGTCGAGCAGGTCCTCGATGGTCTTGGCGGTGTCCGGCAGAGCGTCCGCCACGAAGGTGAGGGTCGGCGTGAACTTCACACCGGCAGCCGCACCCACGGCCGAGCGGAGCACGCCCTTGGCGCTCTCCAGGCCCGCGGCGGCCTCCGCGCGCTCCTGGTCGTCCCCGTACACCGTGTAGAAGACGGTCGCCTCCCGGAGGTCCCCGGTGACCCGGGTGTCCGTGATGGTCACATGCGAACCGAGCCGCGGGTCCTTGATCCCGCGCTGCAGCTTCTGGGCCACCACCTCTCGGATGAGGTCCGCCAGCTTCTTCGCCCGCGCGTTGTCGGCCACTGGTCCGTCTCCCTCTTTCTTACTGTTCTGTGTACGGCCAATCCTCGTCGCCGCACGCTGCATACGCTCAGTCGTCGTCTTCGCCGTGGAACCGCCGTCTCACCGACAGCAGCTCCACCTCGGGACGGCCGGCGACCAGACGCTCGCAGTGGTCCAGTACGTCGGTCAGGTGCCCCGCGTCCGCCGACACCACCGCGAGACCGATACCGGCCCTCCGGTGGAGGTCCAGGTGGTCGACCTCGGCCGCGCTCACCGCGTACTTCCGCTGGAGCTCGGCCACGATGGGGCGGACGACGGAGCGTTTCTCCTTCAGTGACCGTACGTCGCCGAGGAGCAGATCGAAGGACAGAGTCCCCACGTACATATGTGTATCCGGATGTCCCGCCGGTACGGGGTAGATGGCCCGGCCAAGCTCTTGGCGGGACATCAGAACCGTACAACGAACCCCCGGGACCGCTCGACGGGGTTTTTCGCCCCCGCCGCCCCTACCCGTTCCCGTCCCCTGGGGGCTCCGCCCCCAGACCCCCGCATCGGCCTGAACGGCCTCGTCCTCAAACGCCGGACGGGCTGAAAATCAGCCCCTCCGGCGTTTGAGGAGCGGGAGTTCGGGGGCCGGCCCCCGAAAGGACCGCGGGGGCCGGCCGACGAGGACGTGTCCTCGTCGGCCAACCCCACACGGTTCAGACCCGCCGCGGGCGTTACGACCGCGGCTTCTCGCGCATCTCGTACGTCGCGATGACGTCGTCGATCTTGATGTCGTTGAAGTTTCCGAGGTTGATACCGCCCTCGAAGCCTTCGCGGATCTCGGTGACGTCGTCCTTGAAGCGCCGCAGACCGGAGATGGTGAGGCTCTCCGCGATGACCTTGCCATCGCGCAGCAACCGCGCCTTGGTGTTGCGCTTGACCTCGCCGGAGCGGACCAGCACACCGGCGATGTTGCCCAGCTTGGACGAGCGGAAGACCTCGCGGATCTCCGCCGTACCGAGCTCGACCTCTTCGTACTCCGGCTTGAGCATGCCCTTGAGGGCTGCCTCGATCTCCTCGATGGCCTGGTAGATCACCGAGTAGTAGCGGACGTCGACGCCCTCGCGCTCCGCCATCTGCGCCGCGCGGCCCGCAGCGCGGACGTTGAAGCCGATGACGATCGCGTCGGAGCCGGTCGCCAGGTCGATGTCCGACTCGGTGACCGCACCCACGCCGCGGTGCAGGACGCGGATGTCGACCTCTTCGCCGACGTCGAGCTGGAGCAGCGAGGACTCGAGAGCCTCCACCGAACCGGACGCGTCGCCCTTGATGATGAGGTTGAGTTCCTGCACCAGACCGGCCTTGAGCGCCTCGTCCAGGTTCTCCAGGGAGAACCGGACTCCGCGCCGGGCGAAGTTGGCGTTGCGCTCACGCGCCGCGCGCTTCTCGGCGATCTGACGCGCCGTGCGGTCCTCGTCGACAACCAGGAAGTTGTCGCCGGCACCCGGGACGTTGGTGAGACCCAGGACCAGGACGGGGGTCGACGGACCCGCTTCCTCGACGTTGTTGCCGTTGTCGTCGAGCATCGCCCGGACACGGCCGTACGCGTCGCCGACCACCATCGTGTCGCCGATGCGCAGCGTGCCGCGCTGGACCAGGACCGTCGAGACGGCACCGCGGCCACGGTCGAGGTGGGACTCGATCGCAATACCCTGCGCGTCCTGCTCCGGGTTGGCCCGCAGGTCGAGCGAGGCGTCCGCGGTGAGGACCACGGCCTCCAGCAGGCTCTCGATGTTGAGGCCCTGCTTGGCGGAGATGTCGACGAACATCGTGTCGCCGCCGTACTCCTCGGCCACCAGACCGAACTCGGTGAGCTGACCGCGCACCTTGGTCGGGTCGGCACCCTCGACGTCGATCTTGTTGACCGCGACCACGATCGGCACCTCGGCCGCCTTGGCGTGGTTCAGCGCCTCGATCGTCTGGGGCATCACACCGTCGTTGGCCGCCACCACGAGGATCGCGATGTCGGTCGACTTGGCACCACGGGCACGCATGGCGGTGAACGCCTCGTGACCCGGGGTGTCGATGAAGGTGATCCTGCGCTCTTCGCCGTTGACCTCGGTCGCCACCTGGTACGCACCGATGTGCTGCGTGATGCCACCGGCCTCGCCCGCGACGACGTTCGTCTTGCGGATGGTGTCGAGGAGGCGGGTCTTACCGTGGTCGACGTGACCCATCACGGTCACGACCGGCGGACGCGCGACGAGGAACTCCTCGCCACCCTCGTCCTCGCCGAACTCGATGTCGAAGGACTCGAGCAGCTCGCGGTCCTCCTCCTCGGGGCTGACGATCTCGAGGACGAAGTTCATCTCGTCCGCGAGGAGCTTCAGCGTCTCGTCGGAGACGGACTGCGTGGCAGTGACCATCTCGCCGAGGTTCATCATCACGCCGACGAGCGACGCCGGGTTGGCGTTGATCTTCTCGGCGAAGTCGGTGAGGGACGCACCGCGCGACAGACGGACGGACTGTCCGTTGCCACGAGGCAGCATCACACCGCCGACCGACGGGGCCTGCATGGCCTCGTACTCCTGGCGCCTCTGCCGCTTCGACTTGCGGCCACGACGCGCGGGACCGCCGGGACGGCCGAAGGCGCCCTGCGTGCCACCACGGCCACCCGGACCACCGGGACGACCACCGAAGCCGGGACGACCGCCGCCGCCACCGCCGGGACCGCCCGGACGGCCGGCGAAACCGCCGCCACCGCCACCGGGACCACCGGGATGACCGGCGAAACCGCCACCGCCGCCACCGGGACCGCCGGGACGACC
>NZ_JAPWHT010000193.1:0-18217 GCF_027270795.1 Streptomyces sp. ActVer | reverse complement strand
ACGAGCGCGTCAGCGCGATGCGGGGGTCTGGGGGCGGCAGCCCCCAGGGACGGGACGGGTAGGGGCGGCGGGGGCGAAAAAAAGGGGGGCGCCCCAACCCGCAGGGCGCCCCTCTCCTCTCGCCAGGACTACGTCCGCGTACGCAGCATCGTCCTCATCGTCCTCATCGCGACCGACAGATTCGCGAGATCGAACGCCTCGGACCCCTGGATCTCCTCCAGAGTCGTCCGCGCCCGAGTGAGAATCGCCGTGTTCTTCTCCTCCCACGCCTTGAACCGCTGCTCAGGCGTGGACCCCCCGTTCCCGACGGCAAGAACATCGGCGGTCAGCGCGGCATGCGCCGCGTACAGGTCCTCACGGATGGACGCCCGGGCCATGGACTGCCACCGATCCGCACGAGGCAGCTCGATGATGCGGTCCATGAGCTGAGTGATCCGCAGACGGTCGGCGAGGTCGTAGTAGACCTCCGCGACGTCCATCGGGTCCTTGCCCACCCGGTCCCCCACCGCCACGATGTCGAGCGACGGGAAGGCGGACGAGAACCCGGCCACCCGCTGGGCGAGCTCGTCGGGCACCCCGGCCCCGGACAGCTCGTCGTAGATCTGCTGGTACCACTCCAGATCCGCACCCCGCAGCAGCTTGGGCAGCTCGGCCCAGACCCGCGTGACCCCCTCCCGGAAGAAGTCGATCGTCTCGGCGAGCTGCAACGGCTGCGGCCGGTTGTTGAGCAACCACCGCGTCCCCCGCTCGACGAGCCGCCGCGAGTGCAGCCGGATCCGGGTCTGGACACCCGCGTCGACCGTGTTGTCGAGCGCCTCGACGGCGTCCCACACCTCGCTGGAGTTGAAGATCGCACGGGCCGCGGTCTGCGCCCGGACGATCTCCTCCAGAGAGGCCCCGGTCTCCTCGCGGAGCCGGTGCAGGAAGCTCGTACCACCGGTGTTGACCGTGTCGTTGACCAGCACGGTCGTGACGATCTCGCGCGACAGCGGATGGTTGTCGATCTGCTCGATGAACCGTTCGCGCAGCGCGGTCGGGAAGTACGCGTGCAGCAGGCTCCGCAGATACAGGTCGTCGGGCAGCGACGTGTGCAGCAGCTCGTCGGAGACCGTGATCTTCGTGTACGCGAGGAGGACGGCCGTCTCCGGCGAGGTCAGGCCCTGCCCGGTGCCGAGCCGCTCCCGGATCTGGCGGTCGGTCGGCAGGAACTCCAGCGCCCGGTCCAGATGGCCCTCGCGGACCAGGTGGCGCATGAAGCGCTGCTGGGCGTGGAGCATGTCCTTCGACTGGGCGAGCGCGTTGGCCAGGGCCGTGTTCTGCGCGTAGTTGTTGCGCAGGACGAGCGCGCCGACCTCGTCGGTCATCTCGGCGAGCAGCTTGTTGCGCTGCTTGACCGTCATGTCGCCGTCCGCGACCACCGCGTTGAGCAGGATCTTGATGTTCACCTCGTGGTCGGAGGTGTCCACGCCCGCGCTGTTGTCGATGGCGTCGGTGTTGACCTTGCCGCCGGCCTGCGCGAACTCGATGCGGCCGAGCTGGGTGAGGCCGAGGTTGCCGCCCTCTCCGACGACCTTGACCCTCAGGTCGGCGCCGTCCACGCGGATCGCGTCGTTGGCCTTGTCGCCGACGTCCGCGTGCGACTCGGTCGACGCCTTCACGTACGTACCGATGCCGCCGTTCCACAGCAGGTCCACCGGCGCCTTGAGGATCGCCCGCATCAGGTCGGCGGGGGTCATCTTGGCGATGTTGCCCTCGATGCCGAGAGCCTCGCGGATGTGGCTGTTGAGCTGGATGGCCTTGGCCGTACGGGGGAAGATGCCGCCGCCCTGCGACAGCAGCGTCTTGTCGTACTCCTCCCAGGAGGAGCGTGGCAGCTCGAAGAGGCGACGGCGCTCGGCGTACGAGGTGGCCGCGTCCGGGTTCGGGTCGATGAAGATGTGCCGGTGGTCGAAGGCGGCGACCACCCGGATGTGCTCGCTGAGCAGCATGCCGTTGCCGAACACGTCACCGGACATGTCACCCACGCCGACGACCGTGAAGTCCTCGGTCTGCGTGTTGAGGGCCAGCTCCCGGAAGTGCCGCTTGACGGACTCCCAGGCGCCGCGGGCGGTGATGCCCATCTTCTTGTGGTCGTAGCCGGCCGAGCCGCCGGAGGCGAAGGCGTCCCCGAGCCAGAAGTTGTAGCTCTCCGCGACGCCGTTGGCGATGTCGGAGAACGTCGCCGTGCCCTTGTCCGCGGCGACGACGAGGTAGGTGTCGTCCTCGTCGTGCCGGACGACGTCGGCGGGCGGTACGACCTCGCCGGCCACCATGTTGTCGGTGATGTCGAGCAGCGCCGAGATGAAGGTCTTGTAGCTGCGGATGCCCTCGGCCAGCCAGGCGTCGCGGTCCACGGCCGGGTCCGGCAGCTGCTTGGCGACGAAGCCGCCCTTGGCGCCGACCGGCACGATGACGGTGTTCTTGACCATCTGCGCCTTGACCAGGCCGAGGATCTCGGTCCGGAAGTCCTCACGCCGGTCGGACCAGCGCAGACCGCCTCGCGCGACCTTGCCGAACCTGAGGTGGACGCCCTCGACGCGCGGCGAGTACACCCAGATCTCGTACGCCGGACGCGGCGCCGGCAGGTCCGGGATGGCCTGCGGGTCGAACTTCATGGAGACGTACGTGTGCGGCTCGCCGCCGCCCGCCTCCTGGAAGAAGTTCGTACGCAGGGTCGCCTTGATGACCGTGAGGAAGGAGCGGAGGATCCGGTCCTCGTCCAGGCTCGCCACCTGGTCGAGGGCGGCGTCCAGCTCCTCCAGCAGGGCGTCGGTCAGTTCGAGGCCGGCGCGCTGGCGGTCCGGCGACATCCGCGCCTCGAAGAGCGAGACGAGCAGCCGGGTGGTGTGGACGTTGTTGCGGAGGGTGTCCTCCATGTAGTCCTGGCTGAACGTCGAACCGGCCTGCCGCAGGTACTTGGCGTACGCGCGCAGCACCATCGCCTGCCGCCAGTTCAGCCCGGCGCTCAGGACGAGGGAGTTGAAGCCGTCGTTCTCGGCCTGCCCGGTCCAGGTCGCCGAGAAGGCCTCCTGGAAGCGCTCGCGGCCGTCGTCACCGAGGTGGTCGCCGTTGCCGCTGCCCGTCTTGGGCAGGCGCAGGCCGAAGTCGTAGATCCACGCGGACGCGCGGTCCGAGCAGCGCAGCTCGTAGGGGCGCTCGTCGGTGACCTCGACGCCGAGCCGGGTGAGGACCGGCAGGACGGCGGAGAGGGAGACCGACTCGCCGGTGCGGTAGATCTTGAAACGGCGCTCGCCGGGGGCGGCCCCCACCGGCTCGTACAGGCTGAGCGCGAAGTTCTTGCCGTTGCCGAGCTGCTCCAGGTGGACCAGGTCGGCGACCGCGGTGCGCGGGTTGTGGTCGGCCTTGTAGCCCTCGGGGATGGCGTTGCCGTACCGGCGCAGCAGTTCGGCGGCGCGCTCCTCGCCGCACTCCGCGTTCAGTGCCTCGGCGAAACCGTCGGCCCAGGAGCGGGCGGCCTCGACGAGCCGCGCCTCGATGCGGTCCTTGTCGGCGTCGCTGAGCTGCGGCAGCTCGGTGCCCTGCGGGACCCGGACCACGAAGTGCAGCCGGGAGAGGATCGACTCGGTGTTCCAGGCGGTGAAGTCGACGCTGATGCCGCCGAGCTCCTCCTTCAGGATGTCGATGATCCGCAGGCGTACGCCGGTGGTGTAGCGGTCTCGCGGGAGGTAGACGAGCGCCGAGTAGTAGCGCCCGTACTCGTCCTGCCGCAGGTAGAGCCTGAGCCGCCGCCGCTCCTGGAGGTACAGGACGGAGGTGACGATCGACCGCAGCTCGTCGGGCGGGGTCTGGAAGAGCTCGTCGCGCGGGTACGTCTCCAGGATCTGGAGGAGGTCGCGCCCGTCGTGGCTGTTGGGCGAGAAGCCCGCGCCCTTGAGGACCTCCGCGACCTTGCGCCGGACGACGGGGACGCGACGGACGGACTCGGTGTACGCGGCGGAGGAGAAGAGGCCTAGAAAACGGCGCTCGCCGATGACGTTGCCGTCCTGGTCGAACTTCTTCACGCCGACGTAGTCGAGGTAGGAGGGCCGGTGCACGGTGGCACGGCTGTTGGCCTTGGTGAGCACCAGGATCTTGTGCTCGCGGGCCTTGGCGCGGGCGTCGGCGGGCAGCCGCTCGAAGGACGGGCTGACCGGGTGGCTCTCGTCGGTCGCGTGGTGCGGATCGGAGCGCAGGATGCCGAGTCCGGTGCCGGGAACGGCGGCGAGCGAGTCGTCCTCGCGCAGCTCGTACTCCCGGTAGCCGAGGAAGGTGAAGTGGTCGTCCGCGAGCCAGCGCAGCAGCTCACGGGCCTCCTCCACCTCCTGGTCGCGCAGGTCGTCGGCGGTCGGCTCGGTGGGCAGCTCGTCGGCGATGCGCAGCGCGGAGTCGCGCATCTTCTCCCAGTCCTCGACGGCCTCACGGGCGTCGGACAGGACGCGCACCAGGTCGGCGGTGATCTGCTTCAGATCGGCGCGGTCGGTCTCGCGGTCGATCTCGACGTGGATCCAGGACTCGACGAACGCGTCGTGGGGCAGCTCGCCGGCGGGCCGGGCCTTCAGGACCTCGATGAGCTTGCCGGTGAGGTCGCGCCGCACGATGACCTGCGGGTGGATGACGACATGGATCCCGCGCCCCTGCCGGGACAGCTCGTTGGTGACGGAGTCGACGAGGAAGGGCATGTCGTCCGTGACGACCTCGACGACGGAGTGGCTGCAGGTCCAGCCGATCTCCTCGACCGTCGGGGTGTGGACTCTCACGTTGGCCGTGCCCTGAGGTCGGTTCTCGGCCAGCCGGTAGTGCGAGAAGGCGGCTCCGAAGACGTCGTCCGGGTCTCGGTCGGTGAGGTCTTCGGGGGCGGTGTGCAGGTAGTAGCGCTGGAGGAACGCGAGCAGGGTGTCCTGGTCGGGAGCGCTCGCGCCCGTCTTCCCGGTCGGCAGGTGAAGAATCCCCCCGACAGGGCTGTTCTCAGCTACCCGGGCGGCCCGTTCGAGCAGCTCGGCCTTGGCTTCGTCCAGCTTGGTCTGCATTGTCCTCTGGCTCCTGTCGCGCGCCGTTGCGTGACGTCGTAGAACGTGAAGTGACGTAGCGCCGCGACGCGGGGTGTCCGGTCTCGTTCGACGCTATGCCGCGATGAGAGATGAGCGGGGCGTTATCGGCCATTCTTGGCGGCTCCGGAGGCTGTGACGCTGCTCTCGGTGCACCTGTGCCTGCCGCGTATGCGGTGGTTTCTGCGCTTCCCCGCCCGGGGAGACCAGCGACCGCCCGGTCACGGATGTAGTCCGTGCGTTCCGGGCGCAGGGCAGGGGCAACAAGGCCCCCGCGACGTATCGCGCTGATCACGGCACAAGGCTATCGCTCTCCACGGGCCCCCCGTCATGAGCCGTATGTGTACAAAAGAGGGACCCCCTTTTTGACACTCTGCACAGTTTCCCCCGCCCCGTCAGGGGCGCGGGGCTGTGACATTGTGCGACTCCGCCGCGTGGGCGCGACAAGCCACGACGGCCCCGCAGCCGACAACGAACCCACGGGGGCCTGGGGGCAGAGCCCCCAGTTTCACCAAGGGGGACCACCCCAGGCCCCCAGGAAACCACCCGCTCAGGCCGCCAACCGCTCGGCCTCCGCAACAGCCTCCTCCAGGCTGTCCACCACCGGCACCCCAACCCCCTCAAGGCTGGCCCGGCTGTGCGACCCGCCGGTGTAGAGCACGGCCCGAGCCCCCACGTGCAGCGCCGCGACCGCGTCGTCCGCCGCGTCCCCGATCACCACCGTACGAGCGGGTTCCACACCCGCCAGCGCTCCCACATGCCGGACCATGTGCTCGGCCTTGCTGCCCCCGGAGGGTCCGGTGCGCCCGTCGACCCGTATGAAATGGGGCTCGATCCCGAACCCACGGACCAACGGGACGAGCTCGTCGTGCCCGTACATGCTCAGGATCGACTGACTGCGACCGGCCGACGCCCACTCGGCGAGCAGCCCGGGCACTCCGTCGGTGAGCCCGCAGCCCACCCGGTGCTCGGTGTAGTACCGGTGGAAGGTCACGTCCATGACCTCCCACTCCTCGTCCGTGGGAAGCCGCCCTATCAGCCGCTCGTAGAACTTCGGCACCGGTACGCAGTACAGCTCCCGGTACCGCTCCAGCGTGATCGGTTCCATGCCCAGCTCGGCGAACGCCGCGTTCGTCGCGCCGATGATCGCCGTGTTGTCGTGGAACAGGGTTCCGTTCCAGTCCCAGACAATGTGTGCCGCTCCGTGCATCCCCATACCAAAAAAATACCCGGCCACACTGACAACACATCCGGTGCGCTTCAGCACGCCCCCAGGAGCCGCGACCAGAAGGCCGGGCCCGTCAGTCGCCCAGCCCCACCAGGTTCGGAATCTCCTGCGTGGCGAACCACAGCAGCTCGTGGTCCTCGGCCCCGTCCACGACGAACTGCGCGTCGTCGTCACCCCGGTCGGCCGCGCCCAGCACGTCCACGGCCGCCGTCACGTCCGCCTCGGCCTCATCGGAGTCGAGATGCACGGCCGCGGCCTTGGCCAGCGCCACGGCCCCGCCGACCCGCACCTCACCGAGCGCCGAGGGGTCGAGCCCCCGGTCGGGGTCGGCGACCGCGGCCCCGTCCGGCACGTCGACGGCGACGACGACTCGCCGCCGCGGGGCTCCGGGGTCGAGCGCGACCAGCCTGAGGGAGGCGAGCGCGGCCCGGTTCAGCGCCGCGTACTCCAGTTCCTCGATGTCGTCGGACAGGTACCACTCCCGCAGCGCGGGCGTGACGGCGTACGCGACGAAGGACCCCGACCCCAGCTCACCCGTCTTGTACGCCTCGGCGAGACCGGAGAGGGTCAGGGGGACGTAGACGCGCATGGCTGGCCGCTTTCGTAGTCGGATCGCGTGGTCGATGTCTCCGTCGGGATTCGCCGTCGGGTCTCGCCGTCGGGTCTCGCCGTCGGGTCTCGCCGTCGGAGGCCTCCAAGAGGGCGGCTTCGCACCTCCCGGAGGGCCTTCAGGATACGTGCGGGCGTCCCCTTTCGAGTCCCGGCCACCCCTCCGGAGGCGTCCACCGCCGGCCTCGCACATCACCCGGTACACCCCAGCCCCGCCAAGCCTCCCGCCCTCCCCCGTCACCCTGATAGGTGAAGATTCCGGCACCCCCGACGCGCGACCACCGTCCTTGCGGCCACCCACCCCGGCCTCGTACAAGATCCCCAACGGAAAGTTACCGACCGGTATCCAGTCGGTCCGACGGAATGGGGATCCCGCCATGAACAAGGTGATGACCAGGACGAAGCGCACCACGGGCGCCCCGGGCACCCGCCCACCCGTTCGCCACGACACGCGCCGCCCGGGCGGCGGCTCACCGCGTACGACCCCGGGCGGAGGCACACCTCGTACGAGGCGGGTGGGCACCGCCCCGAGCGCTGCCACCACCCCGAGCACCGTCCCGACCACCTCGCCGGTCCCGTCCGGAGCCCCGCCCCGGAGGACCCCCACAGCCCCCGCTGAGAGCCTTCCGGGTGCACCTCGGCAGCCTCGCCCCACCGACCTGTTCGCCGACCGCCTCGTGGCCGTTCTGAGTGGTCAGCGCCCCGTCCACTGCATGCTCCGGCACACCGCGGGCCGCGCGTA
Source organism: Streptomyces sp. ActVer (assembly GCF_027270795.1). Taxonomy (NCBI): domain Bacteria; kingdom Bacillati; phylum Actinomycetota; class Actinomycetes; order Kitasatosporales; family Streptomycetaceae; genus Streptomyces; species Streptomyces sp. ActVer. The sequence continues at coordinate 10,554 of NZ_JAPWHT010000193.1, read as the reverse complement.
CGACGAACTGGCCTGGCTCGCCGAACGCGGCCCGCTCCGCGCCCGCGGCACCCGCCCCGTCGTCCGCGACATCGGCTACTACGTCCCCCGCCCGGGCGCCGTCGAGGCCTTCGCCCGCATCGGAGCGGGCGACCAGCTCCGCGCCATGGCCTTCCGCCTGGAACAGGGCCCCGACCTCCGCTGGCGCTGCACAGCAGTAGAACTGGGCGGCGCCCGCATGCCCCACACGAACGAGGACTGACCCGCGCATCCGCCCCCGGGGCACCTCCTCAGGCACGCCTGCACCTGGGCGCCCCACAAGGGGCGCGGGGAACTGCGCGACAAGCCCCCACCGGCCCGCAGCCAACAACACCCGGGCCGGAGGCCAACCCAACGCAAAGGGCCGGGCACCAAAAGATGCCCGGCCCTTCAACTGCCCACCCCGCAGAGCGAACCGCTCACCCCGCGGAGCGAACCGTCACTTCTTGCGGCGACGGCCACCCTTCTGCTGCTTACGCCGCTCCGCGCGCGTAAGCCCGTCCGACTCCGACCGCACCGGCTCGTCGTCGTTGGCGAAGTCGCCCTCGACGATGCCACCTTCGCCGTCCACGGTGGGCGCGGAGAAGTGCAGCCGGTCCGGCCGCTGCGGAGTGTCGAGCCCCTTGGCACGGATCTCCGGACGGGAGGAACCCGCCGGAACCGCGTCCCTCTTGGAGAGCGACGGCTTCGCGTCCTCGACCGGGACCTCCTCGACCTGCTGCTCGACCTGGACCTCCAGGTTGAACAGGTAGCCGACGGACTCCTCCTTGATGCCGTCCATCATGGCGGTGAACATGTCGAAGCCCTCGCGCTGGTACTCGACCAGCGGGTCCTTCTGGGCCATCGCGCGCAGGCCGATGCCCTCCTGGAGGTAGTCCATCTCATAGAGGTGCTCGCGCCACTTGCGGTCCAGGACCGACAGCACGACCCGGCGCTCCAGCTCACGCATGATCTCGGAGCCGAGCTGCTCCTCGCGGGCCGAGTACTGCTCGTAGATGTCGTCCTTGATGGACTCGGAGATGAACTCGGCGGTCAGACCGGCACGGTCGCCGGCCGCCTCCTCCAGCTCCTCGACGGTGACCTTCACCGGGTAGAGCTGCTTGAAGGCGCCCCACAGCCGGTCGACGTCCCACTCCTCGGCGAAGCCCTCGGCGGTCTCGGCGTCGATGTACGCGTCGATCGTGTCGTTCATGAAGTGCTGGATCTGCTCCTGCAGGTCCTCGCCCTCCAGGACGCGACGACGCTCGCCGTAGATGACCTCGCGCTGCCGGTTGAGGACCTCGTCGTACTTGAGGACGTTCTTCCGGGTCTCGAAGTTCTGCGTCTCGACCTGCGACTGGGCGGAGGCGATGGCTCGGGTGACCATCTTGTTCTCGATCGGCACGTCGTCCGGGACGTTCGCCATCGACATGACGCGCTCGACCATCTGGGCCTTGAAGAGGCGCATCAGGTCGTCGCCCAGGGAGAGGTAGAAGCGGGACTCGCCCGGGTCGCCCTGACGGCCGCTGCGACCGCGCAGCTGGTTGTCGATACGGCGGGACTCGTGCCGCTCGGTGCCCAGTACGTAGAGCCCGCCGAGGTCCTTGACCTCTTCGAACTCAGCCTGCACGGCCTTCTCGGCCCGCTCCAGGGCGGCGGGCAGCGCGGCGGCCCACTCCTCGATGTGCTCCTCGGGGTCGAGGCCGCGCTGGCGCAGCTCGGCCTCGGCGAGGTCGTCCGGGTTGCCGCCGAGCTTGATGTCCGTACCACGGCCGGCCATGTTCGTGGCGACGGTGACGGCACCCTTGCGGCCGGCCTGGGCGATGATCGGGGCCTCGCGGTCGTGCTGCTTCGCGTTCAGCACCTCGTGCTGGATGCCTCGCTTGGAGAGCTGCTGCGAGAGGTACTCGGACTTCTCGACCGACGTCGTACCGACGAGGATCGGCTGGCCCTTCTCGTGCTTCTCGGCGATGTCGTCGACGACGGCCTCGAACTTCGCGACCTCGGTGCGGTAGATCAGGTCGGACATGTCCTTGCGGACCATCGGCCGGTTGGTCGGGATCGGGACGACGCCGAGCTTGTAGATCTGGTGGAACTCGGCGGCCTCGGTCATCGCCGTACCAGTCATGCCGGAGAGACCGGGGACTTCCTTGCCGTTGTGGTCGTGGCGCTTGTAGAGGCGGAAGAAGTTCTGCAGGGTGATCGTGGCGAGCGTCTGGTTCTCGTCCTTGATGTCCACCCCTTCCTTCGCCTCGATCGCCTGGTGCATGCCCTCGTTGTAGCGGCGGCCGGCGAGGATACGGCCGGTGTGCTCGTCGACGATCATGACTTCGCCGTCGATGACGACGTAGTCCTTGTCCTTCTTGAAGAGCTCCTTGGCCTTGATGGCGTTGTTCAGGTAGCCCACCAGAGGCGTGTTCACCGACTCGTAGAGGTTGTCGATGCCCAGCCAGTCCTCGACCTTGGCGACGCCGGGCTCGTGGATGGCGACGGTGCGCTTCTTCTCGTCGACCTCGTAGTCGCCGGTTTCCTCGATGCCCTTGAGGGTGTTGCCCGCCTCGCCCTTCTTCAGGCGCGTGACGAGCTTCGCGAAGTCGCCGTACCACTTGGTGGCCTGGTCTGCGGGGCCGGAGATGATCAGCGGCGTACGGGCCTCGTCGACGAGGATCGAGTCGACCTCGTCGACCACCGCGAAGTTGTGGCCGCGCTGCACCAGTTCGTCCTGCGACCACGCCATGTTGTCGCGCAGGTAGTCGAAGCCGAACTCGTTGTTCGTGCCGTACGTGATGTCGCACGCGTACTGCTCGCGGCGCTGGGCCGGCGTCATGTTGGCCAGGATGCAGCCGACACTCAGGCCCAGGAACTTGTGGACACGGCCCATCATCTCGGAGTCGCGCTCGGCCAGGTAGTCGTTGACCGTGATGAGGTGAACGCCGTCTCCGGAGAGGGCGTTCAGATACGTGGGCAGCGTGCCGACCAGGGTCTTGCCCTCACCGGTCTTCATCTCGGCGACATAGCCGAGGTGGAGCGCTGCGCCGCCCATGATCTGCACGTCGTAGGGACGCTGGCCGAGGGCGCGCTTGGCGGCCTCACGGACGGTCGCGAACGCCTCGGGCAGCAGGTCGTCGAGGCTTTCGCCGTCGGCATACCGCTGCTTGTACTCCTCGGTCAGGGCTCGCAGCTCGGCGTCGGAGAGGTCAACGAAGTCCTCTTCGATGGAGTTGACCTGGTCCGCGATGCGGTGCAGCTTGCGCAGGATCTTTCCTTCGCCTGCACGCATGATCTTCGAGAGGACGGACACGGGGGTTTGTCTCCTTGCCGGTCGGGCCTGGGACGGTCGGTTTCAATGACGGTTTCAAATCACAGCTTGAGCAACGGCCATCGTAAGCGAGGACCCCACCGCGCCGGGAGGTCTGCATGTGACAGCCATTAGGACAACGGGCGGAGGATGCGGAAGGTGCCGCGCAAGCACTACGAAAGGTAACCACCCCCTCACGCAGGGCTAAAGTTATGGCTTCCGCACCGAAGCCCGAGCAGAATCGGCCGATGGACCCCGTCACACTGACCTCCGAACGGCTCCTGCTGCGCACGGTGGGACCGCACGACACCGACGCCGTGTACGACGCCGTCCAGGATCCCGACATCCAGCGCTGGACCACGATCCCGTCGCCCTATCTGCGCGAGCACGCCACGGCCTTCACCGAGCAGATGGTGCCCGACGGATGGGTGGACTGCTCGATGTTCACCTTCGGTGTCTTCCTTCCCGTCAGCGGTGACCTCGCCGGCATGCTCGCCATCACGATGCGCTCCCTGGGGGTCGGCGAGATCGGTTTCTGGGCGACGAAGGAACACCGGGGCAACGGCTACATCACCGAGGCCGCCCTCACCGCCTCCCGCTGGGCCTTCACCCAACTGGCGATCGACCGCGTCGAGTGGCGGGCCGAGGTCGGCAACACGGGCTCCCGCGCGGTCGCCGAACGCGCCGGCTTCACCATCGAAGGCACCCTTCGTTCCGGCATCAACAACAAGGGCGTACGCCGCGACTGCTGGATCGGATCCCTGCTCCCGTCGGACCTGGGCCTGCCGTCGACAGCGCCCTACCTACCCACTCCACGACAGGGCTGAACTCCGGGCGCCCGCCCGTCCCCGACTGTCTTCCCTGGCCGATTTCCCCGGCAGTTTTCGCAGCTCAGAGCCCATTGTCAGTGGCACCGCATATCGTGCGGACCATGACGAGTCTGCCGCGCCCCACCGCCGAACTCTCCGCCGACGAGGCCCGCCGAATCGCCCTGCGCGCCCAGGGTTTCCTGGGCGCCCCCGACCGCAGGGGCGGCGTCCGAGGCGTACTGCGACACCTGGGCGCGGTCCAGCTCGACACGATCTCCGTCCTGGCCCGCTCCCACGAACTCATCCCGTACGCCCGCCTCGGCGCGGTCGGCCGCAAGACGGTGGACGGCGCCTACTGGACGCCCGCGTCCGACGGCACGGCTCCGCCGAGCCCGCACGCCTTCGAGTACTGGTCGCACGCCGCCTGCATCCTCCCCGTCGAGGAGTGGCCGCACTTCGCGTTCCGCCGCCGCGCCTACCGCGCCCGCCCGCACTGGAACCACGGCCTGCCGGACGGCACGTACGACCAGGTCATCAAGCAGCTGAGGACCGAAGGCCCGCTCACGGCCACCGACTTGGGCGGTGCGAAGAAGACCAGCGAGTGGTGGGACTGGTCGGGCACGAAGGTCGCCGTCGAGCGCGCCCTGATGTACGGCGAGGTGGTGTGCACGGAGCGCAGAGGCTGGAAGCGGGTGTACGACCTGGCCGAGCGCGCCATCCCGGGCGACCTGCTCCACGACGAGCTGGACGACGCGGAGTGCCTGCGCCGTCTGGTCCGGCTCGCGGGCCAGTCCCTGGGTGTCGGCACGCGCGCGGACATCGCCGACTACCACCGCCTCAAGGGCGAGCAGGTCGACGCGGTGCTCGCGGACTCCGGTCTGGTCCCGGTCACGGTGGAGGGCTGGTCCAAGCCTGCCTGGGCGGATCCCGCGGCCCTGGAGACGCCCCCGCGGGGCCGCCACCGCACCACGCTCCTGTCGCCGTTCGACTCCCTGGTCTGGGAGCGGGCGCGCACGGAGCGCGTCTTCGGCTTCACCCACCGACTGGAGGCCTACGTCCCCAAGCCGAAGCGGGTCTACGGCTACTTCGCCATGCCGGTCCTCGCCGGCGGCCACCTGGTCGGCCGCGTCGACCCGGCCCGCGAGGGCGCCACGCTGGTCGCCAAGCAGGTCACCCTCGACAGCCCCAAGGCAGTACCGGCGGTGGCCCAGGCCCTCCTGGAGGCAGCCACCTGGGTCGACTGCTCGAACGTACGGGTGGAGCGAGCGAACACTCCGGCCCTGCGAGAGGCTTTGACAACGGAGCTGGGCCGAACGCTCCTTTAGGGGCGCGGGGAACTGCGCGACCAGCCACATCTGGCCCGCACCTACGAACCGACCCCCGCCCCCAAGACGCCGCTGTCAACGAATCTCAAGAATCTTCTCCCGCATCGCATACACCACGGCCTCCATCCTGGAGTGCAACTGCAGCTTCTCCAGAATGTTCCGCACATGGTTCTTCACGGTGTTCTCGGAGATGAACAACTCCTTGGCGATATCCCGGTTGTTCATCCCGGTCGCCACGAGCTTGAGAACCTCCAGCTCACGCTCGGTGAGCCGAGGCGCCGGCACCAGCCGCCGCTCATCCGTGCGCTGGATCATCGACTTGAACTCGGTGAGCAGCTTCGACGCCATCGACGGACTGATCTGCGACTGCCCGTCCGCAACGGCACGAATGGCCGTGGCCACTTCATCGGTGGAGATCTCCTTGAGGAGATATCCGGTGGCCCCCGCCTTGATCGCGTCGTAGAGGTCGGCCTCCTCGTCGCTGATCGTCAGCATGATGATCTTCGCGCTGGGTGCGACCTCCTTGATGGAGGTGCACGCCTCGATGCCGCCGCGCTTGGGCATCCGTACGTCCATCAGCACGATGTCCGGCAGCAGATCGGCGGCCTTGTCGACCGCCTCCGCGCCGTCACCCGCCTCGCCGACGACCTGGATGTCCTCCTCGGCGGCGAGCACGATCTCCAGGCCGCGACGGAAGAGGGCATGGTCATCCACGACAAGGACCCTGATGGGTTCCTTGCGTGGGGACCCCGCGTCCGGGCCCATGCCGACGACGCCGTCGTCGGCATCTTCGTCACGCATCGGTCCGAAGCTGTCCGCCATGGTTCCTCCCCCTGAAGGCCGTGGCCTGTGTTTCTTGTGCCATCGCCAACCCGAGGCAACGGCCCACCGGTTGGGCCGGTACGGCCATGATTTCATGCCCGGGCGACAACGGGACGACAGAGCGGGGCACAAAGGGGTCGCACACCGGTGCCCCTGGGGGCGCACGAGCACTCCAGGGGCACCACTGGAACTCCCCCCGGCCGAAGGCCGAGGAAGCTCACCGGGCGAGGTCAGCCGCCCAGCGCCCCGCCTGCCGGGGCCTGCTGCGCCTTGGCCACCATCGGGTCCGTGCTGAGGTGGATGACGCCGTAGTCGTACGCGTGCCGCCGGTAGACGACACTCGGTTCCTTGGTCTCGGAGTCGACGAACAGATAGAAGTCGTGCCCGACCAGTTCCATCTCGTAGAGCGCCTGGTCGAGCGTCATCGGGGACGCGACGTGGGTCTTCTCGCGGACGACGAGGGGGCCGTCACCCTTCACCTCGAGCGAACCGATCTTCTTGGTCGGCACCGCCTCGGGCTCTTCCTCGTGGACCACACTGCCGTTCCCGTTGAGCGTTGCCGCGCCCGGGACGTGGTCGGCGACCTCGGCTGCCGGGATCCTGCGGGCTCCACGGCGCGTGTACCGCTTGTCGTGCTGCTTGCGCAGTCGCGCTTCCAGCTTGTCTGCCGCCAGGTCCAGCGCCGCGTACGGATCGCTTGCCGCTGCCTCCGCCCGGATCACCGGACCGCGGGAGTGAAGCGTGATCTCCACTCGGTCGGAGCGGTCGGCCTGTCGGGGGTTGGGCTCCTTGGACACCTCGACGTCGAGGCTGATCACCTTGCCGTCGAGCTTCTGGATCTTCTCCAGCTTCAGCTTCTCGGCCACGTGCTTGCGGAACCGCTCGGGCACCTCGGTCTTGCGGCCCTTGACGACGATGTCCACGCAGAACTCCGTTCCCGGATCACTCCGCATCGACGGCGGAGCATCTCCCTTTTGCACCAGGCTCCAGCGACTCCCGGAGCCTCGGACTCGGTGACTTCCACCTCCTCCTCCCCCGCGGGCAAGATCTCCACCCACTGTCGCGGGTGATTGCAGAAAACCCACGGCACGGCATTCCGATATGCGAAGGACGGCGTCCGCCATTCCCTCACAACCGAACATATCTCGCCTGGACGGATGGCGTCACCCTCTACTGCGACGTACCTCCATTCAGGTGAATGGAACCTCTCACTACCTGCAACGACGCAACTTCCCTGTCAGTTCCGGTTTATTTCGAAAGATGCCGGAGTCGCCGCGACCACAGCCGCTGCGAGCATGCCTTCGGCGCCGTTCGTACCTCTCATTTCCCTGACCGCTTCTGGTCGTCCTACACCTGCCGCCGTCGTTTGAGACATCCCTTCCCCTGTCACTTTGGGTGTTACCCGGCCGTAAGGACCGGTTCCCGCCACGAGAACGGCCCTCAAAGCCCGTGCCGCCTCCGTCAGGGACGCGCCCGTGGTCATCAGGTCGTCGACGATCACGACCCGCCCACCGCCGTTCAGCAGCCGCGCGCCTCCCGCGGGCACCTCCAGGGCGCCGGCGAGATTGTCCAGCCGCTGCCGGGAGTTGAGCCCTGACTGGTCGGCCACGGCACGCCGCTGCCGCAGTACGGCGACTACCCGGGCCGGTGTCCCCGTACGCCGCAGTTCACCCGCGGCGGCGAGTGCGATCCGCCGCGCCGGGTCGTGCCCCCGCGCCCGGACCGCCCAGCGCGCGGACGGCACGGGAACGAGCGACACTGGAGTCCTGGAGCCACCCACTCCGACGGGTCCGACGGGTCCATCAGGCACGAGCCCCGCAGCCCCGGCCCCGCTCCCGCCACCCGTCGCGAGCCCCACCCGTACGGCCCCCGCCAGCGCCGCGCCCAGAGGTCCCGCGAGCATCAACGCACCCCGTTCCTTGTGGGCGAGGAGCACCGCGCGCACCTCGTCCTCGTACGGAGCCGCGGCGTGCACCACCGGCAGCCCCGGTGGTTCCGGCTCTGGTCGCACCCGGCTCGGTACGGCCCCCGTCAGGGCGGCACGGCACTCAGGGCAGAGCACCGTGCGAGGTCTCCCACAGCCTCCGCACTCGGCCGGCAGCACCAGGTCGGTGAGGTCCTGCCACCACCCCCGCATGCCCACCACTGTGCCAACGCCCGGGCGCCCCGGCCACCCCTGTGGACAACTCCCTGTGGACAACTCCGGGCAACCACAGGGACGTTGTCACCCACACGAGGGAAGCGCTCAGACAGCGAAGGCAAGTCGGCCAGACCAGGCCAGACCTCACCCCGGATAGACCGGCGCCATCCCCTTCTTGACCACCGTCTGCCACTGGGCCCCGGACGAGAGCCGCACGATCCCGTCCTCCGAGTGGGCCACCAGGGGCAGCCGCTCGTCCTCGGAGGCGGCGATCTCCTTCACGCCGGTGAGCGCGGCGGGTGCCGGGCCGACCGGTGTGGAGCCGTCGACCTGGACGTACTGGATCTGCTGCACGACCCGGGCCTCGCGTCCGACCACGACCAGACGGCTGTCGCCAGCCCAGGACATGGCCGTGACCTCTTCCAACTGCGGTGCCACGGACCGCAGTTCGTGGATGGAGACGGACGGCTTCCCGTCCGATCCGTTCTGCCGCTCGATCCGCCCCATGAGGAGGGTCGTCCTGTCGTCCTTCCGCACGATCAGCGCGATCCGCACCCCGTCGGCGGCCACCCGCACCGCTTCGATCCGCCCTTCGAGGCTGGGCGTCGTGACCGCCAGAGGCTCACCCGCGCCCTTCGCGAGCAGCAGCAGTTTGGAGCTCTTCGGGCCACGGTCGGCCACCCACAGGTCCCCGCTCGCGTCCCAACTGGGCGTCGTCAGACCGTCGTCCTCCGACTTGGCCTTGCTGCGCAGCACGGGCTCCCCGAGCGAACCGCCCGACGCGAGCGACCCGACGTACAGCGAGCGCCCGTCGAGCGACACCCCGGCCGCGGTGTCCTCGTCCCGCGAGACCGCGGCCGCCCTCAGCGCCTTGTCGCCGTCGCCGAGCGCACCCGGCACCGGCTCGGGTTCCTGTTCGCTGCCCGTGCTCGCTATCCGGACGAGCCGCTTCTCACCGTCGATGAAGTACTCGTACTCGGCACGCTTCGCCGGGCCGTGGGCGACGTAGATCTCGGCCTTGCTCGCTCCGAGGGCACACGACTGCGTGCCGTCCGAACGCTGCAGCTCCACCTCGTCGATGCCCGTGGGCGTCAGGTCCTGGAGGGTGAACAGGAGTTGGGCCGCCATCTCCGTGCACACGGACTGGCCGATCCGGTCGGCCTTGTCGTTCAGCGGCACCGTCAGCCGGTTCTGGTCGTCGGGCGTGAGTGTCTTGACGCCCTTCTTCAGCGCCGTACCGGTGGGGAAGCTGGACCTGACGACCGGCTTGAGCCAGCTCGTCGGCCCCTTCAGTAGCGAGCGGACCATCTGCGTCACCGGGTCGACCTGCTCGCGCACGTAGACGGGGTCGGCGACCGCCCCGAGCTGATCGTCCGACCTGCCCGACGTGTTCGACGCGAAGTAGTACTTGTTGACGGACAGGTAGTTGCGCTGGAAGTCGGACTTCCCCATCACGAGGCCCTGCGGCAGCTCGTCGATGCGCCACTGCCTGCTGCCGTCCTTCTCCTTGTACTTCGCGAGGTGCACGAGCTCGTTGTACGTTCCCGCGGCGGGTTCGTACGCGAACTGCGAGTCCACCTTGGCGACCCTGGTGCCGGTCAGCGAGTACACGTAGTCGCCGGTCGCCTCCCGGCTGCCGCTGTGCTCCGCCGCGGTGTTCGGCCCGTCCGCGAGCACCGTCGTCGACCGGTTCGGACGCCACTTCTTGGACGCCTCGCCCGTCAGGTACTTGCGTGCCGTCTCGAACCCCGGATCGTCGCTGGTCAGCGCCTCCAGGAAGCCCTGCACGATCTCTTCGGGCTGTGCGTTCTCCCGCGGCGGCATGGCGAAGACCCGGACCTGCGGGTCGGGCCGCTGCGAGGCCTCGACCCCGCGCAGGTCCCCGCCGTCCGGCATCGAGGCGCATCCGGTCAGCAGTACGGCCCCGCAGACGCCGTACGTCATCAGACGCACCGGACGCCGACGGCCGCCCCGATCGCGGTCAGCGCCCACGTGATTCCTCCCCCTGCTTCAACTGTTCCGGCTTCTCACCGGTTCCCCGGCCGTCCTCGGACGGGGCTTCCTCCGCTGCCTCGGTGCTCTGACCGCGCGTTTCCGCGGTGGGCCGCGGCACCACGCGCGCGCCGTTGCCGGGCAGAGCGGCCGGGTCCACGGCGCCCGCCA
>NZ_JAPWHT010000192.1:0-18251 GCF_027270795.1 Streptomyces sp. ActVer | reverse complement strand
CTTTGACGGGCGGGCTGACCGACCTCGGCGCGCCGTCCGGTGCGCTCCTCGGCGTCGGCGCCGCCGTCTGCGCCCTGATCGGCCACCGCGTCGCCAGCTACGACTACCCGTCGCGCTTCGTCCACTTCACCGCGGGAGTCGCCCTCCCGCTGGCGGCAGCGGCCCCGGCGATCTACGTCTTGGGCCGAGCGCTGGCCTGACGAGACCTTCCTCGCCCCCGCCGCCCCTACCCTCCCCCACTCTCGGCTTCGCTCGAGCGGGGGCCCCATCGTCCCCTGGGGCTCCGCCCCAGACCCCGTCGGTAGCGATTTCGGGTGCGGGCCCGGCTGTGGCTGATCGCGCGGTTCCCCGCGCCCCTTTTAGGGGCGCGGAACTGCGCACGGGGGTTCGGGGGCTGGCCCCCGAGTAAGGGACGGGTGTGGGTAGGGGCGGCGGGGGCGAAGAAAAGGCCTGGTCCCGCCGTCACCCCTGTCACAGCTGATCGACAACTCCCCCCGTCCCCCCGGCCGGAGACCCCGGCAGGGTTACCCTCGCGCCAGGAGACCGCCAAGGTGGGGGAACACGGAAACCATGCGAGCACTACGAATACTTCTGATCGTGACCGTCATCCTCGGCGGCCTCTTCATCATCGCCGACCGCGTAGCCGTCGGCTTCGCCGAGGACGAGGCGGCGGACAGGCTGAAGACCAACGAGGGCCTGGCCACCACCCCCAGCGTCTCGATCAAGGGCTTCCCCTTCCTCACCCAGGTGGTCGGCGGCGAACTCGACGAGGTCGAGGTCGGCATCAAGAACTACGAGGCCGACACGAGCGGCACCACCGTCGGCACGGGCACCGCCGACGGCACCACCCCGGACAAGATCCGCATCGACGACCTCACCGCCCAGATGCGAGGCGTCGCGTTCTCCGGCGACTACAGCTCCGCGAAGGCCGCCTCGGCGACCGGCACGGCGACGATCTCGTACGACGAACTCCTGAAGGCGGCGAAGGCCGAACCCGTGGACGTCACGAACGGAGTCACCGCCAAGGTCGTCGGCCTCTCCGACGGCGGCAACGGCAAGATCAAGGTCGAGGTCGAGGCCACGGTGCTCGGCACCAAGCTCCCGCGCCCGGTCTCCGTGCTCAGCTCGGTCAGCGTCAAGGGCGACACCGTCCAGGTGCAGGCCGACTCCCTCCCCAACCTGGGCGTCCAGCTCGCCGAGGACAAGGTCCGCCTGATCACGGACTTCCGTCAGAAGATCGACGGCCTGCCCGGCGGCATCAAGCTCGACAAGGTCGAAGCGGCGCCGAAGGGCGTGGACATCACGGTGAAGGGTTCGGACGTCAGCCTGGTCGGGTAGGTCGGGTGGTAGGTGGCGCAGGGAGTCAGGGCCTCGGCCCGCTCGAATCACCGTCCGTGTCCGTCCGATAGGCGAGACACCCCCGTCCGCACAGCAGATGTGCGGGAGATGTGATGAGGGCTACAGCCCCTCCGGGGCCGGGAGAAAACGGGCCGGACACCCTCCGCATCCCACATCGCGGACGATCGCGTCTCAACATGCGACACGCCGGTGACATGCCCGCCTGTCCGTCCCTACGATCGACGGCATGAAGCGACAGGCGGATCTCACGAAGCGGCGGGCAGTAGACCTGTGCCGCGTCGCCGCCATGCTCTGTCGCACCTTCTGAGCGGAAGCCTCGTTACTTCCGCGAGCCGGGCCCTTCGACCTCTCTTGTCGGGGCCAACCCTGCGCCGCGTACGCCATCGCAGCCGTGATCGTCGAGCGCGTCGCACCCCTTTCTGACGCAACGCCCCGCCGCAACTGCCCCGGAGGAGAACGAGCATGAGCCGCAGCGACGTCCTGGTAGACGCCGACTGGGTCCAGGACCACCTGGACGACCCCAGCGTGGCCATCGTCGAGGTCGACGAGGACACGTCCGCGTACGAGAAGAACCACATCCGGAACGCGATCCGGATCGACTGGACCAAGGACCTCCAGGACCCGGTCCGCCGTGACTTCGTCGACCAGGCCGGCTTCGAGAAGCTCCTGTCGGAGAAGGGCATCGGCAACGACACCCTGGTCGTCCTCTACGGCGGCAACAACAACTGGTTCGCGTCCTACGCCTACTGGTACTTCAAGCTGTACGGCCACGAGAACGTGAAGCTCCTCGACGGCGGCCGCAAGAAGTGGGAGCTCGACTCCCGCGACCTGGTCGCCGAGGTGCCCACCCGCGCCACGACCGACTACAAGGCCAAGGCCCAGAACACCGCGATCCGCGCCTTCCGCGACGACGTCGTGGCGGCCATCGGTTCGCAGAACCTGGTCGACGTCCGTTCGCCCGACGAGTTCAGCGGCAAGCTGCTCGCGCCGGCCCACCTGCCGCAGGAGCAGTCGCAGCGTCCGGGCCACGTCCCGTCCGCGCGCAACATCCCGTGGTCGAAGAACGCCAACGACGACGGCACCTTCAAGTCGGACGACGAGCTCAAGGAGCTCTACGCCGAGGAGCAGGTCGACCTCGCCAAGGACACCATCGCGTACTGCCGTATCGGTGAGCGTTCCGCGCTCACCTGGTTCGTGCTGCACGAGCTGCTCGGCGTCGAGAACGTCAAGAACTACGACGGCTCGTGGACCGAGTACGGCTCCCTCGTCGGTGTGCCGATCGAGCTCGGCGCCAACAAGTAACCCAAGGCCTGAAGGACTGAAGGACGGAAACGAACATGTGTGGAGCGAAGGCCGGCGGCCCGGACGCCTCGACGATCAAGCCCGGTGAGACCACCATCCAGGGTCAGGTGACCAAGGACGGCGAGCCGGTGGTGGGCTATGTCCGCCTCCTGGACTCGACCGGCGAGTTCACCGCCGAGGTCCCGACCTCGGCGACCGGACAGTTCCGCTTCTACGCGGCCGAGGGCACCTGGACCGTCCGCGCCCTCGTTCCCGGCGGCACGGCCGACCGCACGGTCGTGGCCCAGACCGGCGGCCTGGCCGAGGTGGCCATCGCCGTCTGACGTTTTTTCTGCACCCCTTGCACCGCTTCGCGGGCTGCGGGGTGCTGCGCCGGACTCCGCCCGCCTATTTGTGTGGGCGGAGTCCGACGCGGTTGAACGGCCGAAGGGCCGCACTTCCGGGGTTTCCGCTCTGCCGTGCGACGTGTTCCAGGCCCCGTTGCGACAGGGGAACGCGAGTTCTTGGGTCGAATGGGTGACCTTTGCGTGTGGGGCTCGTTGATTGCCGTGACGGAGGATCTTCAGCCGGGCGGGGGTGAACGGATGGGCGCATTGCGCAAGTTGGCGATGTCGCTCGTGGTGCCCGGTCCCTCTGGGGTGGCCATCCGGGACCGGCTGCGGGTGTCGCAGACAGATGCGGCGGTGCTGGCTGAGGTCGGTGTCCACCTGGGGTCGCTTGCGTCGGGTGATCTCGCGGAGCGGTCCCGGCATGGCCTGGCACACGATGCGGCCGGGTGGGCGGGACGCAAGCGAGAGCTGACGGCTAAGTCGTCGGCGCGCTGGGCGGGCAGTATCACCAAGGCGACGCATGATCAGTGGGCGCTGGCGAGGCGCGGGCAGGCCGCTTATCTGGGCTGGTTGCGGGGGCAGGTCTCGTCGGTCGAGGCGCGGCTGGCTCGGCCGCTGGGCGCCAAGGCGGACAAGCGGGAAGGGCTGGCGCGCGGGTATGCCTCGCGTGGTGAGTGGCATGCCAAGTCCCGCCGCCTGCACACCTTGAATGACGGGCTTGCGGCGGTGGAGGCGGACTGGGCGGCAGGCCGGGTGCGAGTGGTGCGCGGTGGCAAGCGGCTCGCCATCACCCGCCACCACCTGGCGGCGGCCGGGCTGAGCGAGCAGCAGTGGCGGGAGCGGTGGCAGGCGGAGCGAATGTTTCTCGCCGCCGACGGGGAGTCCGGCAAGCGGTTCGGCAATGAGACCATCCGCGTCACCGACACCGGACAGCTCTCGATCAAGCTCCCTGCCCCGCTGGTTCACCTGGCCAACGCCCCGCACGGCCGGTACGTGCTCGACGCGACTGTGCGGTTCCGGCATCGCGGGCAGGAGTGGCGCGACCGGATCACCGGGAACCGGGCGGTGGCCTACCGCATCCACCACGACACGGCACGCGGCCGCTGGTATGTGACCGCCGCCTGGCAGCGTGCCGGCGTCCCCGTCCTGCCGCTGGAGGCGGCCCTGGCCCGGGGGGTGGTCGGGGTGGACATGAACGACGACCACCTCGCCGCCTCGACGTGCACGGCAACCCGGTCGGCGAACCGCAGCGCTTCTTCTACGACCTCACCGGCAGCGCGGAGCACCGGGATGCGCAGATCCGGCACGCGCTGAGTCGGCTCCTGCACCACGCCCGCCGCTGTGGGGCCGCCGCGATCGCCATCGAGGGCCTCGACTTCACCGATGGTACAAGCCGGGAGAAGCACGGCCGCAACAAACGCTTCCGCCGACTGCTCTCCCGCTTCCCGACCGCGAAACTCAAGGCTCGACTCGCGTCGATGGCAGCCGAACACGACATCGCCGTCGTCACGGTCGACCCGGCCTACACCTCCCGCTGGGGTGCTCAGCACTGGCAGAAACCGCTGGCCACACCGGCTCGCAAGATTTCCCGGCACGATGCAGCGAGCATCGCGATCGGGCGACGCGCCCTTGGGCATCCGATCAGGCGACGGACGGCACCGCCCCCGCAGCACCAGAGTGATGGTGCGGGGCATCGGACCGTCCAGGCCGGACCGGGCGCCCGGGGACGTGACGGAATCCGCCCGCCCGCAACGGACCACGCCCCTGGAGACGTGTCGCTGAGTGGGAAGAGAAAGCGGAGACCGAGCACGCCCAACACCGTTCGGGGCGCGCCAGTGCAACTCATGTTCACTGATCAGGAACGGTTGGACGCTTTCCGCAAACCGGGTGCGGCCCTTTGGCTTGCTCGGATCTAGGCTGGAGACATGTACGCGCAAAGGCGTCACGTCTACTTCGCCATGATGGGCACGTGCATCGGGCTGTTCGTGCTGGCCTGGGGAGTCGTGCGGCTCTGGTCGGTGCCCGTGGCCGTCGGTATGTGCGTCGTGGCCATGGTGATTCCCCCGCTCGCGGCGATGGCGGCCAACCGCCGAGGCCCCGACGACCGCTGGTGGGACGACCCGTCCGGCGACCCCAAGTCCGACGACTGGTGGGACGAACTGGACGGCAAGAAGCGCCGGCAGTGATCCGTCCCGGTCAGTAGACGAGCGCCTGGGTCTCGTCCGCCAGGGCCTCCTGGACGAAGACCTGGGCGCCCGCGATGCGTACGCCCTCGATGACGTCCTTCTCCGTGATGTCCCGGCGGGCGGCGCACTGCGTGCAGAGGGTGAGGCGGCCGCCGGCCAGGATCGAGTCGAGCAGGTCGGGGAGCGGCGCCGCGTGCGGCAGCTCGAACCCGGCGGCCCGGCCCGGCAGCGCGAACCACGCGGACTCGCCCGTCAGCCACAGCGACACGTCCACCCCACTGGCCACGGCGACCGCCGCCACCGTGAACGCCTGCGAACAGCGTTCGGGAGCGTCCGCCCCCGCCGTCACCTTGATCACGAGCTTCTTCGCCATGGGCCGAATGGTAGGGCCTACCTCGGAGAGAGCTCCGCTCCCCGCCCGACTACAGTGGGGAGCGGCTCTGTACTGCCCACCACCGCGTCACCCCCGAGGAGCACCCCGTGCTTGAGTACTTCTTCGAAGCCCTGCTGGTCCTGGTCTGTGTCGGCGTTCTCGCCTTCACCGGGCTGGCCGTGAAGAAGCTGTACCAGGGCCAGCGCTGACCCCCATCAAGGAACTGCCGACCTCATGATCGAGATCCCGTCCGACCTGCACAAGGACCTCGTCCCCCTTGCCTTCCTGCTCGGCAACTGGACCGGCGCGGGCGTCCACGCCCCTGTCGGAGACAGTAATGAACGCCGCCCCGGCGACGAGAAGTGCAACTTCGGCCAGGAAGTCAGCTTCACCCACGACGGGCGGGACTTCCTGGAGTACCACTCGCACACCTGGGTCCTCGACGCCGAGGGCAACAAGGTGCGCGCGCTGGAGTCCGAGTCCGGCTTCTGGCGGATCGACCAGAACCGCAAGGTCGAGGTCGTCATGGTCCGCGACGACGGCGTCGTCGAGATCTGGTACGGCGAGATGGCCGACAAGAAGCCCCAGATCGACCTGGTCACGGACGCGGTCGCCCGTACGGCCGCCTCGGGTCCGTACAGCGGCGGCAAGCGTCTGTACGGCTATGTGAAGAGCGACCTCATGTGGGTCGGCGAGAAGCAGACCCCCGAGGTTGCGCTCCGCCCGTACATGTCGGCCCAGCTCAAGAAGGTCGTCAGCCCGGAGGACGTCGAGCGCTGGGCCAAGGCCCTGCCGGACGACATGCCGGACGACGGGATCGCTTTCTTCAAGTAGTTCTACAAGTAGTTCTAGACTTTCGGTGTGGTGAGCACTGGAAGCACCGAGGGCACTGACTGGAAGAGCGATCTGCGGCAGCGCGGCTACCGGCTGACGCCGCAGCGGCAACTCGTGCTCGAAGCCGTGGACACCCTGGAGCACGCGACCCCCGACGACATCCTCATCGAGGTGAGGAAGACGGCGTCGGGGGTCAACATTTCCACGGTGTACCGGACCCTGGAGCTCCTGGAGGAGCTCGGGCTCGTCTCGCACGCGCATCTCGGGCACGGGGCGCCCACGTACCACCTCGCGGACCGGCACCACCATCTCCACCTGGTCTGCCGCGACTGCACGAACGTCATCGAGGCGGACGTCGAGATCGCTGCCGACTTCACGGCAAAGCTCCGCGAGACGTTCGGTTTCTCCACCGACATGAAGCACTTCGCGATCTTCGGCCGCTGCGAGGACTGCACGGCGAGCGCGGCGAAGAAGGCCGCGAAGGCGGAGTAGGCGGCGGAAGCGGGGAGGCGGGGGCTCCCCGCGGCAAGTGGGGAGCCGCACTCCGGCGGAAATAAAAAGCGCGCCCACTCGGTCGTAGGCTGTGTGGATATGAAGAGCCCTCTGCTGTCCCTGCCCGGTGCCGTGCCCGCCGAGGGTGTGGACGAAGGTGTCGCCGCCCACTACGGGGACCTGTTCCGAGAACAGCGTGCCTTCGCCGGCGGCACCGGTTTCGTGGACCTCTCGCACCGCGGCGTGGTCACCGTCACCGGCGACGACCGGCTCAGCTGGCTGCACCTGCTGCTCACCCAGCACGTCAGCGACCTCCCGGCGGGCCGCGCCACCGAGGCGCTGATCCTCTCCGCGCACGGTCACATCGAGCACGCGCTGTATCTCGTCGACGACGGGACGACCACCTGGGCCCACGTGGAGCCCGACAGCCAGGACGCGCTGATCGCGTACCTGGAGTCGATGAAGTTCTTCTACCGCGTCGAAGTCGCCGACCGCACGGCCGAGTTCGCGGTCGTCCACCTGCCCGCCGGCTCCATCGCCGACGTCCCCGAGGGCGTCGTCGTCCGCGAGACACCGTACGGGCGTGATCTGTTCCTGCCGCGTGCGGACCTGGAGTCGTACGCCGCCGATGTCGACCGGCACGGCCCGGCGGTCGGGCTGCTCGCGTACGAGGCGCTGCGCGTCGAGCACCACCAGCCGCGGATCGGTTTCGAGACCGACCACCGGACCATCCCGCACGAGCTGGGCTGGATCGGCAGCGCGGTGCATCTGCAGAAGGGCTGCTACCGCGGGCAGGAGACCGTCGCCCGCGTCGAGAACCTGGGCAAGCCCCCGCGCCGGCTCGTCTTCCTGCACCTGGACGGCAGCGAGGTCCATCTGCCGCCGCACGGCGCGGAGCTGCGGCTCGCGGCCGAGGGGCCCGACGGGCGCAAGATCGGTTTCGTGACGACGGCCGTACGGCACCACGAGCTCGGGCCGATCGCCCTGGGGCTCGTCAAGCGGAACGTACCGCTGGACGCGCGGCTGGTGGCCGACACGACGGCCGCGGCGCAGGAGGTCGTGGTCGAGCCGTAGGGCGCCGCCCGGCCGGATCTTGGAGAGCCTGCTGCCCGGCTGACGGCTACATCTCCAGCAGGACGGTGAACGGGCCGTCGTTCGTCAGGGAGACGCGCATCTGCGCGCCGAAACGGCCCGTCGCCACCGTCGCTCCCAGCGAGCGCAGCTGGGCCACGACCTCGTCCACGAGGGGCTCCGCGACGTCGCCGGGGGCGGCCGCGTTCCAGGTGGGGCGGCGGCCCTTGCGGGCGTCCCCGTACAGCGTGAACTGGCTGATCACGAGCAGCGGGGCGTCGATGTCCGAGCACGACTTCTCGTCGGCCAGCATGCGGACCGACCAGAGTTTGCGGGCCAGTTGGGCCGCCTTCTCCTTGGTGTCCTCGTGGGTCACCCCGACCAGGACGCACAGGCCCTCGCCGTTGATCTCCCCGACGGTCTCACCCTCGACGACGACGCTCGCGCCGTCCACTCTCTGCACCACCGCACGCATACGGACCATCATGCCGTGCGTCGGATTGACGTCGGAGTCGACCTCGGTGCCGACTCCGTACGGGGGCTTTCTTATTGATCCTTAACCCCCCATCTGGGGCCGATCGGGGGCACTCGGTCACATAGCGGCCACTTGGGGTGGCACGATGCTCACACGCGCCGGTCGAGGGGACGGTTGAGGCACATGAGCACATCGAGTACAGGGCAGTCACCCGGGGTCGTATCGCTGATTCGGGGGGAGCCGCCGTCATCGCCACCGTCACCGTCTGCGGGCTCCCTGCTGCAGTCTTCGCCGTCGTCGTCAGCGCGCCCGGTCGCGGCGCGTCCGCCCACCCAGCGTACGGACAGCCCCATGCCTGAATCGGCGCCCGAGCCCGAGCCTGAGCCTGGGCTGAGCGTCCTGCGGTTGCCCGAACTGCGCACCCTGCGGAGGGACGCGCAGAGGGACGAGGCCGATCTGAGCTATGTGCGGCGGCTGCTGCAGGGGCGGATCGACATCCTGCGGGCCGAGTTGGGGCGGCGGGGTGCTCCGCGGCGGGGGCGCGAGGCGCGGATCGCGGCTTCGGCGTCCGTCGTCGAGCGGCTGTCGGAGATCCTCACGGATGCGCCGGCGCGGCAGCGGTCGTCGGCGCGGCACGTGACTGTGGGTACGCCCCACAGCGAGGAGTTCCGGCGGCTGGCCTCGGACATGCTCGCCGAGGTCGAGCTGTCCGATCTCGATGCGCGTACGGATCTGGAGCTGAACGCGGCGATGGGGCGGCTCGTGCGGTACGAGCAGCAGGTTTCTCGGCGGCGGCAGGACTTGCAGCGGACGGCTGACGACTGCAGTGCGGAGATCGCCCGTCGCTATCGCGAGGGCGAGGCGCAGGTGGACGACTTGCTGATGTGACTTTCTTCGTCTGCGGGTGGGTGGGGGCTGGTCGCGCAGTTCCCCGCGCCCCTGGGGTGGGTGGGGGTCGCGGCTCGTCTGTTGGGTGCGGGGCCGCGCCGGGATGTCCGTCCGCAGCGGACCAGGCAAGGCCCGATTGCCAAGGTGGCCGCCTTCCCCTGTCGTCGTAAGCTGCGGCCACACATCCCGCCACGTCCCCTCCGGCCGTGCCCCTTCAGGGGTGCGGGGAACGGCGCGAGCAACTACGACGGACCGTCACGTGGCAATCCGGCCTGGGCCACTGGTGTCTTCAGGGGCGCGGGGAACTGCGCGACCAGCCACAACGCACCCGCAGCGGACCAAGAAGCCCAGGGCGGAGCCCGCGTGTTGGCTGGGTCGGTTGGGAAGGGAAGGCAGAGGCATCCGACCGTAGAGATTGGGGGCAGGGAATGGACATCGAAGCGCTCCGCCGGGACACCCCGGGCACGGCGAACCGGGTTCATCTGAACAACGCGGGTGCCGGGCTGTTGTCGCGGAGGACCCTTCGGGACATGACGGTCCATCTGGAGCTGGAGGCCGCCATCGGGGGGTACGAGGCCGCGAACCGGGAACGGGACCGGATTGACGCCACGTATGCCAACATCGCCCGCCTCGTCGGCGGCCAACCCGACGAGATCGCGCTGTTCGACAACTCCACGCACGCCTGGAACGCCGCGTTCTATTCGATGACGTTCGCGCCGGGCGACCGCATCCTCACCGGCCGGGCCGAGTACGGAAGCAACGTCCTCGCCTATCTGCAGATCGCCCGGCGCACCGGCGCCGAGGTCGTCGTCGTCCCCAACGACGAGTCCGGGCAGCTCGACACCGCGGCCCTGGCGGAGCTGATCGACGACCGGACCAGGCTGGTCGGTGTCAGCCATGTCCCCACCAGCGGCGGCCTGGTCAACCCCGCGGCAGAGATCGGTCGCATCAGCCGGGCCGCGGGTGTGCCCTTCCTGCTCGATGCGACCCAGTCCGTCGGCCAGTTCCCGGTCGATGTCGCCGAACTCGGGTGCGACATGCTCACCGCCACGGGCAGGAAGTTCCTGCGTGGCCCTCGCGGAACGGGATTTCTGTGGGTGCGCCGGGAAGCACTGGACCACCTGGAGCCGTACGTCAGCGAGATCGCCTCCGCCACCTGGGACGGCAAGCGGGGCTTCACCTGGCGCGACGGCGCCCGGCGCTTCGAGACCTGGGAGGTGAGCTACGCCAACGTCCTCGGCCTGAGCGCCGCCGTCGAGCAGGCTCTGGAGATCGGTATGGAGGACATCGGCCGGCGTGCCGTCGAGCTCGGCACGCTGCTGCGTGATCGCTTGGATGCCCTGCCCGGTGTCACGACGTACGACCTCGGTCGGCAGCGGTGCGCGATCGTCACCGCCAAGGTCGATGGCGTGTCCACCGCGGACGTTGCCGCCGCTCTTGCCGGGCGCGGCGTCAATGTCACCACCACCGTGGCGGCGCACACCCAGTTCGACACCGAGGACCGGGGCGTCCATCCGCTGGTGCGGCTGTCGCCGCACTACTACAACACCGAGGCCGAACTCGACCGCGCCGTCGAGGTGTTCGCCGGGTCGGCGAAGCGCTAGCCGCGGTCAGGGAGAGGGGTCCAGGGCCGGCTCGGCGGGTTCCGGGGTGACGGTGGAGGGCGTGGGGGTGCGGCTCACGTAGCGGTAGGTGAAGAGGGAGCCGGCGGTCAGGAGGGCGGTGGCTATGACCAGGGTCGTGTTGTAGCCGTTGTCGAAGGCGGAGGTGGCGGCGTCCAGGAGGGGGCGGCCCTGTTCGGCGGGCAGGTGGTCGGCGGTGGCGCGGGCCTCGTCCAGGCTGTCGGCCGCGGTGTCGGGGGTCCCCGCGGGCAGGGTGACCGTGCCGGTGTAGACCGCCGTGAGCACGCTGCCGAGGACGGCGACACCGGTGAGGCTGCCCAGTTCGTACGAGACCTCCTCCACCGAGGAGGCCATACCGGCGCGGTGGGGTGGGGCGCCGCCGATGATCGCGGCGGAGGCGGCGGTCATCGTGGTGCCCAGACCCGCGCCGGCCAGGATGAGGCCGGGGACGACCCAGCCGGAGCTCTGCGCGGAGTCCAGGAGGGGGAACGCGCCGGGGGTGAGCAGGAGCGTGAGCAGGATGCCCAGTGCGCTCGTGGCGAGGCCGCCGCCGATCAGTGTGCGCACGCTGACCCGGTGGACCAGGCCGCCGACGACGACCCCGGCCACCAGGGCGCCCAGCGCGCACGCGGCCACGAGCAGGCCCGCGCTGAGCGGGGTGTGGCCGATGACCAGTTGAAGGCGCTGGGCCAGGATGAGCTGGATGCCCGCGGTGGCGAACATCGCGAGGCCGGCGCCGAGCACACCGACGAGCAGGGGCCGATTGCGGAAGAGCGCGAAGTCGATCAGGGGGTAGGGCTGAGTGCGCTGGCGGCGCAGGAAGGCCCGGAAGCCGGCGAACGACACCAGCAGTGCCCCGACTATGTGCAGGGGCGCGGGATCGGGCCTGGTGGTCTCCTTGATCGCGTAGACCAGGCCGACGAGGCCGAGCATGACGTACACGGACGCGACCGGGTCCCAGGGCCGGTCTGCGCGGCCGGATCCGCCGGGTGCCAGGAACACCGCCGCTACCAGGGCGAGCAGGACGACGGGCACGTTGACCAGGAACACCGAACCCCACCAGAAGTGCTCCAGCAGGAAACCGCCGAGGACCGGTCCGAGCGCGGTGCCGACGACCGACGTCGTGCCCCAGATCCCGATCGCCACCCCGCGTTCCCGCTCGTCCTCGAAGGTGAGCCGGATCAGCGCCAGCGTCGAGGGCATCATCGTTGCCGCGCCCACCGCCAGGAAGGCGCGCGCGGCGATCAGCATCCCGGGGGAGGGGGCGAACGCGGCCATCGTCGACGCCGCACCGAAGATGACCAGGCCGGCCAGGAAGAGCCGCTTGTGTCCCACCCGGTCGCCCAGCGTGCCGGTCCCCAGCAGCAGGCCGGCCGACACCAGCGGATAGGCGTTGATGATCCAGAGCTTCTGCGAGGCGTCGGCGTGCAGATCGCCGGTCAGGGTGGGCAGTGCGGTGTAGAGCACCGTCATGTCCACCGATATCAGCAACAGCCCCGCCGAGACGGTCAGCAGGACCCACCAGCGTCGTGCCTTGCTCATGCCGTACCTCGGATCTTCTGGATTCGACGGTGCGCCGGAAGGGCGCCGAGCCTGTGGGTCATGGTGTGGAGGCCGATTCGGTGAGCGCGGCGATCCGCTGTCGCAGGGCATCCTTCACCGCGGGCGTGAGTTTCGTCCCGGTGGTCGCCTCGAAAAGCCACAGCCCGTCCGCGGCCATCCGGGCCAGGAACAGCTCCAGTTGCGCCGGATCGGGCTCGGCCGGGACCGGCACCCACCGGTCCACCAGGGCGTTCCACACCTGCGCCAGCTCCGGGTCGGACGCCGACTCGACCATGAACGCCAGGTCCGCCTTGCGCGGCTGGCTCTCCATGTCCATGAGCGTGTAGGCGATCGCCCGCTCGGCCACCGTCGCCTCCGCGAACGCCTTCCCGAGCCTCGCCTCCAGATGCTTCTCCCATCCCTCGGTCAGATACCGCTGGATCGCAAGCAGCAGCTCCTCCCGGGTACGGAAGTGATACAGCAGCCCCCCCTTGGTCAGTCCGGCCTCCACGGCCACCGACTCCAGGGTCAGACTCGTGATCCCCTCCTTCTCGGTCACACGGATCGCGGCTTCCAGGATCTGGGTTCTCGAACTCGGTCGCATAGCCGTAACTGTACCATCCGGAAGGTACAGTTACGCAGGTGGGAGAGTCGGCATAGTGCTGAGGGCCCTTGCTGACCAGTGTGAACGCCGGTCGGCAAGGGCCCTCAGTTCGGTCGGGCGTCCGGTCAGATGTCCCGGAAGATCTCGATCTGCGCCCCCACCGAGTTGAGCCGCTCCGCCAGGTCCTCGTAGCCGCGGTTGATGACGTACACGTTCCGCAGGACGGAGGTGCCCTCGGCCGCCATCATCGCCAGGAGGACGACGACGGCGGGGCGCAGGGCGGGCGGGCACATCATCTCGGCGGCGCGCCAGCGGGTCGGGCCCTCGACCAGGACCCGGTGCGGGTCGAGGAGCTGGAGGCGGCCGCCGAGGCGGTTCAGGTCCGTGAGGTAGATCGCGCGGTTGTCGTAGACCCAGTCGTGGATCAGCGTCTTGCCCTGCGCCGAGGCCGCGATGGCCGCGAAGAACGGGACGTTGTCGATGTTCAGGCCGGGGAACGGCATCGGGTGGATCTTGTCGATCGGCGCCTCCAGCTTGGAGGGCCGGACGGTCAGGTCCACCAGGCGCGTACGGCCGTTGTCCGCGAAGTACTCCGGCGTACGGTCGTGGTCGAGGCCCATCTCCTCCAGGACCGCCAGCTCGATCTCCAGGAACTCGATCGGCACCCGGCGCACGGTCAGCTCGGACTCCGTGACGACCGCCGCGGCCAGCAGGCTCATCGCCTCGACCGGGTCCTCGGAGGGGGAGTAGTCGACGTCCACGTCGATCGTCGGCACGCCGTGCACGGTGAGCGTGGTGGTGCCGATGCCCTCGACGCGTACGCCCAGTGCCTCCAGGAAGAAGCAGAGGTCCTGGACCATGTAGTTGGACGAGGCGTTGCGGATGATGGTCGTGCCGTCGTGGCGCGCGGCCGCGAGCAGCGCGTTCTCGGTCACCGTGTCGCCGCGCTCGGTCAGCACGATGGGGCGGCCCGGGGTCACCTTGCGGTCCACCTGCGCGTGGTAGAGACCCTCGGTGGCCGCGATGTCCAGGCCGAACCGGCGCAGCGCGATCATGTGCGGCTCGATCGTCCGCGTCCCCAGGTCGCAGCCGCCCGCGTACGGCAGCGTGAAGCTGTCCATGCGGTGCAGCAGCGGGCCGAGGAACATGATGATCGAGCGGGTGCGACGGGCCGCCGCCGCGTCCATCGCCCCCATGTCCAGCTCGGCGGGCGGGACGATCTCCAGGTCGACGCCACCGTTGATCCACCGGGTGCGTACGCCGATGGAGCCGAGCACCTCCAGAAGGCGGTACACCTCCTCGATGCGCGCGACGCGGCGCAGCACCGTGCGGCCCCGGTTCAGCAGGGTCGCGCAGAGCAGCGCCACGCACGCGTTCTTGCTGGTCTTGACGTCGATGGAGCCGGAGAGCCGACGGCCGCCGACCACCCGCAGATGCATCGGACCCGCGTAGCCGAGCGAGACGATCTCGCTGTCCAGCGCTTCACCGATTCGGGCGATCATCTCAAGGCTGATGTTTTGGTTGCCGCGTTCGATGCGGTTCACCGCACTCTGACTGGTGCCGAGCGCCTCGGCCAGCTGCGTCTGTGTCCAGCCCCGGTGCTGACGGGCGTCACGGATGAGCTTGCCGATGCGTACGAGGTAGTCGTCTGCCATAGCGGCAGGCTATCTCACATATGAGATGTGGCATCTCGGGGGGTCCGAGTGGGTGACGGTCTCTCAGCCGCGCTTGGGGCGCTTGGTCGTGGTGCGCCGCCAGCCGAAGGGGCCCGGCAGGTCCATCGAGGTGGTCCGGCGGCCCGTGCTGCTGTGTGTGCGCCGCGGGCCGTTCTTGCCGCCGCTGGTGATGGACCACGAGCGACGGTTGATGTTCAGCCGTACCCCGGGCAGGATCCGGAAGCTCTTGCGGAATGTGAGGGGCATGCGTGCCTCCTTGTCGTCCGTCGCCGGGTACCCCGGATGCCGGTCGATACGCCGAACGCGCTTGACTCCGGGCCCGGTTCGGGTCCTGGACCGGGTCTCTGTCCGTGTCGGGGGCTGCGCCGGGCCCGTATCCGCGGCTGCCCCGCGGCGCGGTTTCGGCCGTCTTGAGATGCCTCCCGGAGCAGGTCGGCGGGGGTGTCCGTGCAACAGGACACACCCTCCGGGCATGACCGCCCAGCGGTCATGTACTAGAGTTATCTCGACATCGAGATATCTGCCGAGGCGTGCCGCAGCCGCCCAGACCGGTAAGGGTCACCTAACTTAGCCTTACCTTAGCGGATCGGCCAAGAGGGCGTGGCGGCAGGATGCGGTGGTACGCGCACATGAATGAAGGAGACTGTCGTGTCGGCGAACAGCTTCGACGCCCGTAGCACGCTCAGCGTGGGCGACGAGTCGTACGAGATCTTCCGGCTGGACAAGGTGGAAGGCTCGGCCCGCCTTCCGTACAGCCTCAAGGTCCTGCTGGAGAACCTGCTCCGTACCGAGGACGGCGCGAACATCACCGCCGACCACATCCGTGCTCTTGGCGGCTGGGACTCGCAGGCCCAGCCCAGCCAGGAGATCCAGTTCACGCCGGCCCGCGTGATCATGCAGGACTTCACCGGTGTGCCCTGTGTCGTGGACCTCGCGACCATGCGTGAGGCCGTGAAGGAGCTGGGCGGCGACGCGGCGAAGATCAACCCGCTGGCCCCCGCCGAGCTGGTCATCGACCACTCCGTCATCGCCGACAAGTTCGGCACCAACGAGGCGTTCGCCCAGAACGTCGAGCTGGAGTACGGCCGCAACCGCGAGCGCTACCAGTTCCTGCGCTGGGGCCAGACCGCCTTCGACGAGTTCAAGGTCGTCCCGCCGGGCACCGGCATCGTCCACCAGGTCAACATCGAGCACCTCGCCCGGACCGTCATGGTCCGAGGCGGGCAGGCGTACCCCGACACCCTCGTCGGTACGGACTCGCACACCACCATGGTCAACGGTCTGGGCGTACTGGGCTGGGGCGTCGGCGGTATCGAGGCCGAGGCCGCGATGCTCGGCCAGCCGGTCTCGATGCTCATCCCGCGCGTCGTCGGCTTCAAGCTCACCGGTGAGCTGACGCCCGGCACCACCGCCACCGACCTCGTGCTCACGATCACCGAGATGCTCCGCAAGCACGGTGTCGTCGGCAAGTTCGTCGAGTTCTACGGCGAGGGTGTGGCGGCCACGAGCCTCGCCAACCGCGCCACCATCGGCAACATGTCGCCGGAGTTCGGCTCCACCGCCGCGATCTTCCCGATCGACGGCGAGACGCTGAAGTACCTGAAGCTGACCGGCCGCAGCGAGCAGCAGGTCGCCCTCGTCGAGGCGTACGCCAAGGAGCAGGGCCTCTGGCTCGACCCGGCCGCCGAGCCCGACTTCTCCGAGAAGCTTGAGCTGGACCTCTCCACGGTCGTCCCGTCGATCGCCGGTCCGAAGCGCCCGCAGGACCGCATCGTCCTCGCGAACGCCGCCGAGCAGTTCAAGAGCGACGTCCGCAACTACGTCGACACCGCCGACGAGGCGGGCAAGGAGTCCTTCCCGGCCTCCGACGCCCCGGCCAACCACCCCAACGGCGCCCCGTCCAACCCGGTCACCGTGACCGCCGCCGACGGCTCCACGTACGAGATCGACCACGGTGCGGTGACGGTCGCGGCCATCACCTCCTGCACCAACACCTCGAACCCGTACGTCATGGTCGCCGCCGCGCTCGTCGCGAAGAAGGCCGTGGAGAAGGGGCTCACGCGCAAGCCCTGGGTGAAGACCACCCTCGCGCCCGGCTCCAAGGTCGTCACCGACTACTTCGACAAGGCGGGGCTCACCCCCTACCTCGACAAGGTCGGCTTCAACCTCGTCGGCTACGGCTGCACCACCTGCATCGGCAACTCCGGCCCGCTGCCGGAGGAGGTCTCCAAGGCAGTCAACGACCACGACCTGGCCGTGACCTCGGTGCTCTCCGGCAACCGCAACTTCGAGGGCCGGATCAACCCCGACGTCAAGATGAACTACCTGGCCTCCCCGCCGCTGGTCGTCGCGTACGCCCTCGCGGGCTCCATGAAGGTGGACATCACGCGCGACGCGCTCGGCGTCGACCAGGAGGGCAAGCCGGTCTTCCTGACCGACATCTGGCCCACCGAGGCCGAGGTCAACGACGTCGTGGCGAACGCCATCGGCGAGGACATGTTCAACAAGTCCTACCAGGACGTCTTCGCGGGCGACGCCCAGTGGCAGGCGCTGCCGATCCCGACCGGCAACACCTTCGAGTGGGACCCGCAGTCCACCTACGTGCGCAAGCCCCCGTACTTCGAGGGCATGACGATGGAGACCACCCCGGTCTCCGACATCACCGGCGCGCGCGTCCTCGCCAAGCTCGGCGACTCGGTGACGACGGACCACATCTCGCCCGCCGGTGCCATCAAGGCCGACACCCCGGCCGGCAAGTACCTCACCGAGCACGGCATCGAGCGGCGGGACTTCAACTCCTACGGCTCGCGCCGAGGCAACCACGAGGTCATGATCCGCGGCACCTTCGCCAACATCCGCCTGCGCAACCAGATCGCGCCGGGCACCGAGGGCGGCTACACCCGCGACTTCACCGTCGACGGCGGTCCGGTCTCCTTCATCTACGACGCCTCGCGCAACTACATCGAGCAGGGCACCCCGCTGGTCATCCTGGCCGGCAAGGAGTACGGCTCCGGCTCGTCGCGCGACTGGGCGGCCAAGGGCACCGCGCTCCTCGGCGTCAAGGCCGTCGTCGCCGAGTCGTACGAGCGCATCCACCGCTCCAACCTCATCGGCATGGGCGTCATCCCGCTGCAGTACCCGGAGGGCCAGTCCGCCGAGAGCCTCGGCCTGACCGGCGAGGAGGCCTTCTCCATCGCCGGCATCACCGAGCTGAACGACGGCACCACCCCCCGTACGGTCAAGGTCACCACCGACACCGGTGTGGAGTTCGACGCGGTCGTCCGCATCGACACCCCCGGTGAGGCCGACTACTACCGCAACGGCGGCATCCTGCAGTACGTGCTGCGCAGCCTGATCCGCAAGTAGACGGACCACCGCAAGTACGCGGTCCGGTACGCAAGTCGAGGGCCGCACTCCCGGAGACGGGGGTGCGGCCCTCTGCCGTGCGGAGGGCGGCCGGGGTGGGCGGTGTGGTGCAGCGGGGCTGGGCCGGGCTGG